>JAYUYU010000168.1:0-2706 GCA_043752365.1 Myxococcales bacterium
GTATCCGGAGCATCAGCCCCGTTCTTGAAGGCGCTGTCGGCTGACGCGATAGTTGCTGGGTGACGGAGCTCCGCGCGACTTCAGCCCGCCAGCGACTGCTGTGCCGGGTCCGCAACGGGCGGCACGGTGACGAAGCCCAGCTCCGCCTCGAGTTCGAGCGGGTCGAGGCGCGCCCGGGTCTGGGCCCAGTAGGCGGGGGCGAGCTCGAGGGAGCGATCGCGCGGCCAGTACGGCATGATGCGGATCATCTCTGCGAGGTAGCGCTCGGGGTCGAGGCCGTGGAGCTTGCAACTGGCGATGAGGGAGTAGAGGTTGGCGGCGGCCTCGGCGGTGTCGTCGGAGCCGAAGAAAAGATAGGCTTTTCTTCCTATTGCGATGGTTCTGAGCGCATTTTCGCTCAGGTTATTGTCCATGCGCAGCCTGCCGTCGTCGAGGAAGCGACTGAGCGCGCGCTCCTGTCGGCCGGCATAGCCGAGTGCTTTCTTGACGAGGCTGCGCACTTGGCTCGACGGGTCGTCTTGAGCACGGATCCACTCGAAGAACTCGCTGACGAAGGGCGCGAGCACGGTCTTGCGCTTTTGGAGTCGCGCTGCAGGCGGCAGGTCGCTCCAGGCTTGGTCGAGCTGGTAGAGCTTGCGAATCCGCAAGAGCCCTTCGCGACCGACGGCGAAGCCGGAGACGGCGGCTTCCCAGAAGCGTCGTCTAACGTGGCTCCAGCATGCCACTTCAGAAGGCGGCTCAGCGCCGTCGTCGACAGCATCACCGCGGAACAGCGCGTCGTAGATGGCATGAGCGTCGGCCTGGATGTACCCGGAGAAACCTCGGAACATTTCGCAGACGGCGGCGCTGGTGTGCTTGGCCTGGAACTCGAAGAAAATGTGCTTCTTGTCGGCCAAAACGACGAAGAAGTGGCCTTTGCGGCACGGCTGTCGGCTGCCATCTGGAAGTGGCTCCGGGCGGATTGCGATTCCGGTGGCGTCGGTCGAGAGACAGAAGGCGTGCTTTCTGGTGTCGTCGGCACAAGCCAATACGATGGCGCCGAAACACGCGCCTACCTCTTCGCTGGAGCGGCTCATGGTGCCGCGGTCGAGCGCGATGCCATCGGCCTCGAGCAGCTCCTCCTGCCGGAAGTAGGGCATGCCGAAGCGGAACTTCTGCACGATGATGCGCGCGAGCATGCTGGGTGCGAGCAGGCCCCGGCGGATGAGGAGCGGCGGCAGCGGTGCGGTCACGATGGTGAAGCGCGAACCGTCCTGCTCGAGCACGGTGGGGTCATCGGGCAGCGACTCGGGCTCGGGCTTGGGCACCTTGTACTTGGCGCGCGCCATCACGACGCGCACTTCGGAGGGCCGCTGGTACCCGAGCTTGTAGCTGAGCTCCCAGTCGACAAACGTGGCGCCGCTTTTCTCGAGCTCGGCGTCACGAAATTCGATGCGACGCTGGGGCAGATGGTCGGCATCAGCCAGATTTCTGCGTCCTTTGGGCGTCGAATTCGCCTTGCCGGGCGGTTTGCCAGACGGCCGCGAGCCCACCTTGTCGTGATCGGCCTTGGCCTTCGCCGCGTCGTCGTCGGCTGCGTCTTCGGCCTCGGCCGTGCTGCCCGTGGCCGCGTCGCCGTCCAGCTTCTTGGCAAGGGCGTCGAGCTTCTGCTTGGTCTTCTCGAATTCCAACTCGAGCTGCGTGGCGTCAAGGCGCTCGGCCTTGGCAATGAAGATACGCCTGCGCAGCAGCTCAAACTGTTCCATCAGCTGGCGGTAGGCGCGCCGCAGGCTATCGCGCTCGCTGACAACTCCCGCGAGCCGATCGCTGGTGGCAGTGAGCTCGCTCTGCATGCGAGCAACGAGCGCCTCAAGCTCTTGGACGCGTGTTTGAGAGGGCTCCGGCTCGGCGACGCTCACGTCGCATTGCTCTACCTGAAGACGCGCCGAGCTGTCGAGCCAGAACGTAACAGCGCGCGTCAGTGCACGCGCGGAGGGCGGCGTGGCGACTTCGGAGCTTCACCGAGATCGACACCGTCGAGTAGCGCGTCCAGCAAGCCCTCGTCGAGCTCAACATGCCGCGCGTCGGGCGCGTGTGATCGACGTCAACTATTCCTGCACTTGGACGACAACTATTCTTGCAGAGCAGGGGCAGGTTGGATGGAGCGCCACGGCGACCAGCGGGCGATTTCCGGATCGGGTTGGGTGAAGCGGTCGCGTAGTCATGGGTAGTCGTCGTCGGTAGTTGTCGTCAGGCAGAGGGTTGGGGTTGGTCTTTGCGGCTTCGCTTTTTGGCCTCCTCAGCTCGAATGCTGGGTCCGTCGAATTCGAGGATGACGGAGTGGTGGACGATGCGGTCGATGGCCGCGGCGGTAGTCATCGGGTTTTTAAAGATTTGGTCCCACTCGCCGAAGACGAGGTTGCTGGTGATGATCATGGAGCGCCGCTCGTAGCGCTCGGCCATGAGAGTGAAGAGGACTTCAACTTCTTCCGCGCTCTGCTGCACGTAGCCAAGGTCGTCGAGGATGATGACGTCGAAGACATCGAGGCGGCGAAGCGCCCGGGGCAAGGCCAAGTCGCGCTTGGCGGCGAGCAGCTCTTGGACGAGCTGGAAGGTGGGAGTGAAGAGGACGGCGTGCCCGTGCTGCACGAGCGCGTGCCCGAGTGCGCAGGCGGCGTGTGTCTTGCCGGTACCGGGCAAACCGAAGCAGAGCACGTTGGCGGCGCG
>JAYUYU010000169.1:0-7030 GCA_043752365.1 Myxococcales bacterium
TGGACATGGGCCTCAGGTCGTGATGAAGGTGCAGTCCTCCGTCGCACCGGAGACCCAGAAGGCTCGAGAGTTGGCGCTCTCGGGCCTTCGCTAATTTTGGCGGTCGAGCTTCCTAGCCCGCCAGCGCCGATCCGGCCCAGCTACCTGCCGGTGAACGGTGAACGGCGCCCAGCACCGCCTGGCGCTCTTCACCGTCCGTGCGCGGATCGCGGTGCCCGCTCACACTGGTGAGGGGCCGGGCTTCTTTTGGGCTGACGAGCTGTTCATTTCGAGCAAAGAGAGCCCAGCGGCTGCAGGCCATTTGACCGGCCGCACGCACGTCGCGTTTCAAGCTGAGAGCCGGGAGGCCGTAGAAAAGTTTTACCGTGCTGGGCTCGCGGCGGGCGGGACCGATCACGGTGCCCCCGGGCTTCGTGAGTACCATCCGGGCTACTACGCCGCGTTCCTACTCGACCCCGACGGCAACAACGTGGAAGCTGTCTACCACGGCCCTTCCGAGCGATCCGCAGTGTCTGTCCATATCAAGCTCTAACAGCGGAAAGCAGCTGCGGCGGTTGTGCTTTTTTTGCGCGCTTTCACGTGACGCCCTCCATCGGCTTGCGTCCAGCAAAGTCAATCGCAACTGTATCGCCGATGTCCGAGCTCAGCGCGCCGCTCATCCGAGAAGCCCGCAACACGTCGCCCCGTTCTGACCACCAGCTGCGGGCGTGGGCGGCAGTCCATGCTGTCGCGTCGCAGCTCTCGAGCCGCTCCGCAAGGATGGCGGCACTTTGGGGGCGGTGCTCCCGGTCTTTGGCGAGGCAATCGAGGACGATTTGCTCCAAGCTAGGACTGATCGGCAGTGAGCAACGCTGCGATGGCGGAACGACGGGCGTGTGCAAATGATGACCACACACTTCCACGATGTTCCGCCCGTGAAAGGCGCGCTACCGGTAGCAGCATGTACGCTACCGCTGCGAGCGCGTAAAGATCACTCCGTGCGTCCAACGTGGTCGGGCTCGCGATCGACTCGGGCGACATGTAGAGCGGCGTTCCCGTGAGTGTTTCCACGCCACTTTCGGCGAGCCCGCTGGCGGTCAGCTGCTTTACCAGCCCAAAGTCCAATACTTTCGCGAAATCCGGCTGATGAGAGAATAGGGCATCTAAACGCGATCGGGCGTGGCCGCTGTTGCAGCCAGCGTTGGGGCAACGTCAGAAGTTGACATAAGCGCTAAACTATCGCCGGCCGGCGATGCGATCGATGCCGACGACCTCGTCCCAAGCCGCCTCGTGGCCCTCGTAGTGCACTTGAAAGCGATCTTTGGCCACGACTTGCACGACGGTGGCGGAGTAGACACTGCCGCGCCAACTGACGCGCACGCGATCCCCTTCTCTGTAGGGGCTGACCGCCACTTCGCCCGCGCTGCCGGCGGTCTTGGGTGACGCGACGCCAGCCGCCAGCGCGACCTTCGGCGGCGGCGGCGGAACCGTCACTGGGCCCTCCACGCGCCCCAGCAACCGATCGAAGCTCACGTCCTCGTCCCAGCGCGAGTCGTAACCCTCGAAATGCACCCGGTAGCGCGTCGCACCAACGCGCTCGGTAATGTACGCGGGATAGGGCGGCTGTCCTTTCTCCCACTCCACCAGCACGTGCTCGCCCACTCGGTACGGCTTTTTACAGCCAGCGACGAGCAACAGCAGGGCCAAGAGCCCGACGTGGGCAGCCGGCAATCTGCTCATGGCGGCTGAATGGTGAGCGGCGGCGGTGGCATGGACGCCGAGACGCGTTGCACGAAGCCCGCGCGCCGCAGCGCCGCATGCCGCTCGGCAAAAGCGCGCGCCAACACCTGCCGCGTGTGCCGGTAGGCGTGCTCGAGCATGCCGCGACGCGCGTCGTAGCTGGCCGGGTTGTACATCGCCAAAATGCCGTCTTCGCGCTGTGGCTGCAGCAACAGCACCTCGGCCTTGCCCGACTCTTGAATGCGCGCAAGGGCCGCCTCGACGCTGCGCTGCACGCCGATGCGGCGCGCCTGATTGAAGACCCACATCATGCCCTTGTCGCGCAGGCTGTCGCGCTCGCCGTGGCCGGTGGGTACGCTGCTGCCCGCCGTGATGGCGACCATGGGTCGCACGACGACCAGCACATCTGCGCCCTCGCTCACAGCTAGCTCGAGCTGCTCGACCTCGGCCGAGCCGGAGCTGATGTAGTGCCTGTCACCCAGCCGCACCGGCGAAAACAACGGCGGAATGGCCATCGAAGCAATGCAGGCACGCGCTACCGTGGCGCCATCGAAGCCCGGAGCGCCGAAAGCCACCGGTTCCCCGGAGTCGAGGTCGTGCGCCAAAATGCGCAGTGCGCGTGGCATAGCCGAAAATGCATTGGGCACAGCGCGCCTCACGAAGAACGCCTCCAAGAAGCGCTCGTAACCGTCGAGGGTGAAAATGCCCGCCGGCAGGGAGTCGTACAAGCGGTCCAGCTCCTGCGCGAGCCGCGCGGGCATTTCGGTTGTCTTGCCCGAAAGCAACGAGCTGGCGCCGTGCCGGAGCGCCAAAACGGCGGACACGACGGTGCGCCGCCACTCGGCCAAGTCTACCCGCAGCAGATGCCCACGCTCGAGCCCGAGATAGACGTCGGCGGGGTCCAAGAAGGCGCGGTAAATACGCTGCACCGGCAAGCCGCCCGCCAATGCCGCGGCGACGCTGGCACCCGCCGAGCTGCCGAGGAAGAGATCGAAGTCGTTGGCTTGCAAGCCCTCGACCGTGTCTTCCAGCGCGGCCAGCGCGCCGATCTGAAACATGGCGCCCATCGCGCCACCGCCCAGCAAGCACAACGCGACCTTCATTGGCTACCGACCTCTGCTAGGCGCCGGCCAGCGACGCGCCCGAACAACCACACCCCGCCCACGCTGAGCGCGCAGCCAATGGCAGCCATTTGCCACGAGCCTTCCTGGGGCTTCACCTCCACGGGGCGGTTGATGAACACGAAGGACAGCGTTGCCGCGTTGAAAGCCGCATGCAAGGCGACCGCCGGCCAAATCGAGCCGCTCAGGCTGCGCAGAACCCCCAACGTCAACGCCACGAGCAGCAGCGGCGGCCAGTTGCGCGGCTCCTGGTGGGCCAAGGCAAAGCCAATCGAGGTGGTCCAAATGGCCACGAAAGTCGGCGTACTGCGGGCGAGCGCGCTAAACAGCGCCCCGCGAAAGAACAGCTCCTCGGCGAAGGGGACGATCACGGCCACCGAAAGCAGCATGCCCAGCGCAAGCAGCGCCGAGCTGGGCGTCAACTGCTGCAGCTGCGCACGCAGCAGCGGCGGCGGCGTGGGAAAGCGCCGTTCGACCAGCGCGCCCAGGTAGCCGGCAGGCAAATGCAAAATGATGCCCAGCGACGCGCCCAGCAACAGCTCGACCGGCGACACCGCGCCGAACGCGAATGCCTTGCGCGGCTCAACGTCGCCGTACAGCCGCGCAAGCAAGCGGGCTGCCGGCAGCATCAGCAACAACTCGGCCGGACCTGCCACGATGATCGCCAGGTTGGAGCTACCGAACAGCGTACCCACCACGATCGCGACGCAGACCAGCCCCAACGTGAGCAGCAGCGACCAGCCGAGCGCCAGCGCGGCGTTGAGCTCCGCGGGCTTGGTCATCGCCCGCGCAAATGCGGCAACACGCCGCGCTTGGTGACCGTGTCTTGCGCCCAATCGTCGCGCGTCGCTTCGTGGTCGATGGTGTAGTGCAGGCCACGGCTTTCGTGACGGCTGGCCGCGGAGGCGATGATCAGCTGCGCCACCGTCGCGATGTTGCGCAGCTCGAGCAAGTCGCGCGTCACCAAATGCCGCCAATAGTACTCGCGAATTTCCTCTTCCAGCAGCGCCACGCGCCGCGCCGCGCGCCGCAGCCGCGCGTCGCTGCGCACGATGCCGACGTAGTTCCACATCAAGCGCCGCAGCTCGTCCCAGTTATGGCTGACCACGACCGCTTCATCGCTAGGCGCCGCCGAGCCAGTCTGCCAGTCCGGCACGCTGGGGTGCGGGCCAGCGCGTAGCTCCGCCATTTGCCCGCTCAGCCGCTCGACCGCGCGCCGAGCAAACACCAAGCCCTCCAGCAGCGAGTTGGACGCCAAGCGATTGGCCCCGTGCAGCCCCGTGCAGGCCGTCTCGCCGATGGCCCACAGGCCAGGCAAGGTGGTGCGGCCGTGCAAGTCCGAGGTCACGCCGCCGCACATGTAGTGGGCGGCGGGCACGACCGGGATTGCCTGCTTGGTCATGTCGATGCCGAAACGTAGGCACTCGGCATGAATGTTCGGAAAACGCGAGCGCACGAAGTCCGCCGGACGGCCCGAAATGTCGAGCAGCACGTGCTCGCCGCCCGAGCGCTTCATCTCGAAATCGATGGCGCGCGCCACCACGTCGCGCGGCGCCAGGTCCTTCAACGCGTGGTGCCGGGCCATGAACGCGTCGCCGTCCAGCGTGCGCAAGACTGCGCCCTCGCCGCGCAGAGCTTCGCTGATCAAGAAGCTCTTGGCTCGGGGCTCGTACAGCACCGTCGGGTGAAACTGGTAAAACTCCATGTTCGCGACCTCGGCGCCAGCGCGGTAGGCCATCGCCACGCCGTCGCCCGTCGCCACGTCGGGGTTCGACGTGTACAGGTAAACCTTGCCGGCGCCGCCCGTGGCCAGCACCGTGGCACGCGATAAAATCGTGACTACCTGGCCTGCGCGCTCGTCCAGCACGTACGCGCCCACACACTGATCAGGACCGCCGAACTTACTGAGCGTGATCAGGTCGACGCCCATGTGCCACTCGAGCAACGTGATGTTCGGCGAGGCCCGCACGGCGTCCAGCAGCGCGCGCTCGATCTCCCGACCCGAGATATCGCCGGCGTGCACGATGCGACGCTCGCTGTGCCCGCCCTCGCGCCCGAGCTCGTACTGGCCGTCGTCGTCGCGCGAAAAGCGCGCGCCGGTCTCCGACAACCACTGGATGGCTTCTGGGGCCTCGCGCGCGCAAATGTCGACCACCACCTGATGACAAAGCCCGGCGCCCGCGACCATCGTGTCTTCGGCGTGCTTTGCGAACGAGTCTTCCGGTGACAGCACCGCGGCCACGCCACCCTGCGCCCAGCTGGTGGCAGCCTCGTCCGCAGCGCGTTTGGTCACGACCACGACCTGGCCGTGAGCCTGCGCCCGCAGCGCGAACGAGAGACCGGCGATGCCGCTACCCAAGACCAGAAAGTCGGTGTTGATTTGCATGACGAGACGGACGCCTGCCTTCATAGCAGGCCCCACGCCCAGAAAAGCGGCCAAGGCGACCCGGCCCTACGCGCCAAGTGCCGCCGGCCTTTTGGCCGAGCATTATCCTGGTTTTGTGCAGGGAGGCCGCGCTGGAACGCCCGCCGTGAGCTAGGCTCCAAAGCAGAGGAGCCACCGTGAAAGTCCTAGTCGCGCTCAAGCGGGTTGCCGACCCCGACAACGCAAACAAGGTGAAGATCGCCGCCGGCGGCGCTGCCGTCGACACCACCGGTCTGGAATGGAAGCCCAACCCGTTCGACGAGTACGCGCTCGAAGCCGCGCTGCGGCTCACCGAAAACGGCAAGGCGCCGAAGCAACGCCTGGGTGAGGTCGTGGTCGTCACGCTCGGGCCGAAAGAAGTCGAGCAAACCCTGCGCGCCGCGCTAGCCACTGGCGCCGATCGCGCAATCCGGGTCGACGTGACCGACGATCAACTCGACGGGCGACTGGTCGCCAACGCGCTGCAAGCCATCGTCGCCGCGGAAAAGCCGGACGTCGTGATCATGGGCAAGCAAGCCGTCGACGGCGACAGCAACCAAGTCGGCCAGCGCCTGGCCGAGCTGCTCGACTGGCCGATGGCGACCTTCGCCGCGACCATCAAGGAAGAGGACGGCGCGCTCTTGGTAGGCCGAGAGGTCGACGGCGGCGTGCTCACCCTACGCGTGAAGCTGCCAGCGCTGGTCACGGTTGATTTGCGCATCGTCGCGCCGCATAGCGTGTTCTCGAAGGTCACGCAGGGCGAGGCCGGCTTCAAGTACAACGACGGCGTCCGCTTCGCGCCGCTGCCGGCGATCATGGCGGCCAAAAAGAAGCCGCTGGACGTGAAGGCACTGGCCGAGCTCGTGCCCGGCGCGGCGCTCACGACGCGCTACCTCAAGTTCGAACGCCCCGCGCAACGCGCAGCTGGCGTAAAAGTCAAAGACGTCTCCGAGCTGGTGGACAAGCTCGCCAACGTGGCGAAGGTGATTTGAATGGCAAACGTGCTCGTCGTCGCAGAGCTTTCCGAAGACGGTAAGCTCAAAAAATCTACTCTCAGCGCCATCACGTTCGCGCGCCAGGCGTTGCCGACCGTCGGTGGCACGCTCAGCATCGTCGTGCTGGGCGCCAGCACGGCGGCCGCAGCGGAGCTCACTGGCTACGGCGCCGCCAAAATCATCGCGGTCGAAGACCCGTCCCTTGCGAAGTACACGGCCGAGCATTTCGCGCCCAGCGTGGCAGTAGCCGCGCAAGGCGCGTCGCTTGTCGTCGCCACCGCCAGCAGCTTCGGCAAAGACCTGCTGCCGCGCGTCGCCGCGCGCCTCGACGCCGCCTACGCCGGTGACTGCTCGGGCGTCACGGGGGAAGCCGGTAAGCTCGTCTACAAGCGGCCCATGTTCGCCGGCAACGCCAGCGGCTTCTGCACGCTCGAGACCGCCATTCAGGTGGCTACCGTCCGCCAAAGCGAGTTCACGCCGGCCGAGCCCAGCGGCGGCAGCTCGCCCATCGAAAAGCTCGCCAAGGCGCCGGTAGGAGCCGCCGCGGCGCGCGTCGAGTACGTGGGCCTGGAAGCCGTGACGAGCGCGCGCCCGGACCTCGGCGATGCCAAGGTGGTGGTCTCGGGCGGTCGAGCTTTGAAGGAGAAGTTCTTCGAAGTCATGGAGCCGCTTGCCGACGCCGTAGGCGCCGCGATCGGCGCCAGCCGTGCGGCCGTCGACGCTGGCTACGCCCCCGGTGACTTCCAGGTCGGGCAAACTGGAAAAATCGTCGCGCCGCAGCTGTACATAGC
>JAYUYU010000170.1:0-2705 GCA_043752365.1 Myxococcales bacterium
CCCATGCCGTCCGCAACGATGTAAAGCTCGTGGTCCTGAAGGATCGCAAAGCTGTCTTCGTTGTGATCCCGCTGGAGTCCTACGTCAGTGAGTCCGGCCGCGACAGCGCGCATTTTCCCTCGAAAACAGCCTAGCTCATGACGTTTTCATGGGCGCCCCGGCCTGTCAAGGGCAGCCTTCACGTGTGGTGGTGGTGGTGGTGGTGTGGGTCTCGGTCTCGTTCTGCTCGTGTCGGCAAACTCTAGCAAAAGGTCTAGATCGCGAGGATCTCTTTCTCTTTGGTGACGATGATTTGGTCGATACTTTGACCGGCTTCCGAGACGGCCTCCTCGGCCTTCTTCTTGCCACGGTCGACCTCGTCCTCGCTCGCGTCGCCGCCCTCTTTCAGCTCGTTCAACATGTCGAGCGCCTCGTGGCGGGCCTTGCGGACGGCGACCTTACACTCTTCGCCGGCCTTCTTCGCAATCTTGACCAGGTCCTTCCGCCGCTGCTCGCTGAGCGCGGGGATGGGAATGCGGATCAGGTCGCCATCCACCTGGGGGTTCAAGCCGAGGTCGCTCTCGCGGATGGCCTTCTCGATCGCCTGTACGCCGGCCTTGTCCCACGGCTTCACCGTGAGCATGCGGGGCTCTGGCACACCGACGCTTGCCATCTGCGCAATGGGCGTGGTTTGGCCGTAATAGTCGACGCGAAGCGTGTCGAGCATGGCCGGATGGGCGCGGCCAGTGCGAAGCTTGGACAGATCGCGCCGTAGCGCTTCTTTGGCCTTTTCGCTCGACGCTTTCAGCTCTTTCAGGATGTCGTCAATCATCGGGCAACCTCGGTGAGGGGCTTTCGTATAACACCGCTTGCGGCGGGTATCACGGGGCGATGGGCTTCCGCGTGCTCGCGGCTGGCTTGGGTTTTCGGGCCGGTCGGACCGCCGGCGGCGCGGCCGTTGCGCTGGCGGCCGCGGAGGCCTTTTGCGCCGCCCAAAATGCCTCGTCGGCGGCCTTGAGCTTGCGGGCGTTCTCGGCCTCGACCGCGGCGGCAGCGCTGGAGATGCTTTGGCGGACCAGCTCGTCGGCCTCGCGGGTGCGCTTCATCACGTAAAAGCCGAGCGCCCCCAGCATGAGAGAGGCCCCAACCAGCATACCCGCCAGCATTCGAGCACGGCTGGGCGGCTGCAGCTCGTCGGGCAGGTCCATCAGGGCGATGCTGGGCTGTAGGGGCCTGAACTCGTAGGTCACGTTTTCGCGCTCGGCGCGGCCCCACTCGTCGAGCCGCAGCAGCGCGTCGGCGGCCTCGGCGGCGGTCTTGAAGCGGGCGGCGATGTCGCGCGAGCAGCACTTGGCGAACCAGGCGTCGAAGGCCTTCGGCAAGCTCGGGTCGAGCTTGGACGGCACCGGCAGGGGCGCCGCGCAGACCTTGAGCACGACGTCGCCGATGGCATCGCCCTCGAACGGTACCCTCCCGCAGGCCGCCGCGAACGCGCAAGCGCCCAGTGACCAAATGTCGGAGGCTGCGCTAACGGGGGCGCTGGCGGTCAGGGCTTCCGGGCTCATGTAGTGGGGCGTGCCGAGGACCATGCCGGCTTGTGTGGCCGAAGCTCCAGTTTCAGCTTCGTCTTGCACCACCTTGGCGATGCCGAAATCGACCAGCTTGATGGCGTAGCCGAGCTTGCTGGCCTCGCTGTCTTTGGCCAAAAAGATATTGTCGGGCTTCAGGTCACGATGCACGACGTGGGCTTCGTGAGCCGCCGAAAGCGCGCGCGCGCTCTGCGCGACGATCTGCACGACCTCGCTGAAGGGCAGTTTGGTGCGACGGCGAATGGCGCGCTCGAGCGATTCGCCGTCCAGGTACTCCATCACGATGTAGGGCTGTCCGGCTTCGCTGACGCCGACGTCTTGCACCGCGACGGCGTGCCGGCTCTTGATGCGCGCGGCCGCTTTGGCTTCGTTGTCGAAGCGACGCCTGGCGTCTGCGCTGCCGACCAGCTTTGGGTGCACGAACTTGATGGCGACTAGCTGATTGAGCGTGACATGACGCCCCGCCCAGACCGACCCCATGCCGCCCTGCCCCAGCAAGCGCTCGACGCGGTACTTACCGGCCACGACCGTGCCGGATAAATCAGGAAGCGGGGATTCGGTCATCTTCTGGAGGCGGCAAGCAAGGCAAGCGGTCAGCATAGCCTAGCGCCGAACGGGCCGGTATGCCGACGTCGAGGGACGCTCTAACTCCGGCTCGGGCTTTGGTCTATGCTCGCCCGCTTCCCATGCGCCTCCGCGTCGTGACCTGGAATATTCACAAGGGCATTGGCGGAGTCGACCGACGCTACCGCCTCGAGCGCACGGCCTCCGTGCTCAGCTCGCTGCGACCCGACCTCGCGCTACTTCAAGAAGTGGCCGAGGACATGCCTCGCTGCGGCAGGGACAATCAACTCCAGGAGTTATCGCGAGCGCTCGACATGCGTCACGTCGCGTTCGGCGCCGAGCACCGCTTTCGCGAAGGCGGCTATGGCAACGCTATCTTGAGCCGCTTCCCCTTGACCGACACGGACCGTATCGACCTGACGATTGGGAAGCGCAAGCAGCGAGGCTTGGTCAAGACCCGTGCCCACGCCAAGCTGGAGCACGGCACGCGCAGCGTGCTGGTGTTCAATCTTCACCTGGGGCTCTCGGGCGCCGAGCGTGCGACACAGCTCGAGCGTTTCCTTGAGTGCCATC
>JAYUYU010000171.1:0-16438 GCA_043752365.1 Myxococcales bacterium
GCAAGCACTACCGCGCCCAGGACAGCATCGTGGACGTCGTGCGCATGTTGGAGGTCGAGGCTGACGGCTCGCCACCCGAGGCGCGAGTTCCGCTGTTGGACGAGGCCGTCGACTTGAGGGTGGGCACGCTGGCCGATCCCAGCGGCGCCTTCGAGACTCTGTCCGGTATCGTGGCTTTGGTCCCGGATGACCGCGCCCAACGCGAGCGCCTAGCAAAGCTGGCGCAAGAGCTGGGCGTGCTCGAGCGACGCGCGGAGGTATTACGCTTCGTAGCGCAAGGGCCAGTGAGCCAGGCGACGCGCGGCGGATTGCTGCTCGAAGCGGGCGTCACTTACGAGCAAGGGTTAGCCAACGCTGCGGCTGCCGCGGACCTGTACCGCGGCGTGCTGGCGCTGGCCGAGGCCGAGCGCGCCGATGCGCTGGCCGCCGCCCGGGCGCTTTCGGGGATTCTGCGCGCCGAAGGCTCCGCCGAAGAGCTGGCGTCGGTGCTGGAACGACTGGCCGAGCTGGCGCCCGCCGCGCCGGAACGCCGCCTCGCGTTGGGTGAAGCGGCCGAGGTCGCGCTCGCCCGGTTGGGCGACCCGGCCCGTGCGATTCTGAACCTGGAAGCGCGCCTCAAGCTGGGCGGCGACGACCCCGAGGCGGTCGACGCGCTCTGCAAGGCGTTGGAGCGCGCTCGCCGCTTCGAAGAGCTGGTTGTCGCGCTCGAGCGTCGTGCCGAGCTCAGCGCCGACGAGCATGCCGCGCGCAATGATCGCACGCGGGCGGCCCAGCTGTTGTCGCGTGCGCTCGAGGACCGACCGCGCGCCATCGTCGCCTTCCGCCGCGTCCGCAGCTTGCACGGTCGCTCACCGCAGCTGTTCGAGTCCCTCAAAGAGCTACTGACCGAGGAGCAAGATTTTCTTGCGCTGGCCGAGCTGTACGACGACGAGGTCGAGCACGAGGCCGACGCGGAGCGTCGCCGAAGCCTCTACCTGGAGCTGGGCGCCGTGCATCGGCACCACACGGGCGAGCTGCTGCGGGCCTTGCAAGCCTTCGTGGTGGCTCGCGACTGGGAACGCGCCATCGAGGTGGCCGGGTTACACCCGGCGGACGCCAGCCTTGGTCTGTCGGTCGTCGAACGCCTGCGTGAGCTGGCCGTGCAGGCTTTCGCCGAGGAGGCGGCCCCCGAGGCCTTGGGGGCGGCGGATTGGGCCGTGCAAGAGCTCTGCGACCGACGGCTGGAGCGGGGTGAATACGAGACGGTCGTGTCGGAGCTGCTGGACGCCGCCAAGTTGCCGTTTGCCAGCACGCGCCAGCGCGAGCTGCGCCGCGACGCAGCCTGCTTGTGCTCCGATCGGCTGGACGACAATCAGAGCGCGATTCAGCTCTTCAACGAGCTGCTAGCCGAGGAACCGGGCGACGAGGTGGCGCGCGCGTCCGTCACGCGACTCTCGCTGCTGTTGGAAGAGCAGGGCCTGCACGCCGAAATCGTCGCCTTGTGGGAGGCCCAAGCCCAAGCTCGCCAAGAGCGTGGAGACAGCGCTGGCGCTGCGCTGTTGTACGCGCGCGCTGGCGAGAACGCCGAGCAGCGCCTGGCCGACCGCAAGCGCGCGATCGCCAATCACGAGCTGGGCGCCAAGCTTGGCGGCGAGGCCTCGCTGTCGGCGTTGTCACGCATCTTCCGCGAGCAAGGCGAGCTGCCGCGCGCCGCGGACGCGCTCGAACGGCTGCTTTTGATCGAGAGCTCGGAGCTGATTGCCGAGCGAGCCTTGGAGCTTTTGGCCGTCTACCGTGAGCTGGGAGCACCCGAGCGCGCCCGCCCGGCACTCGAACGCGCCGCGCGCTTGGCCATCGACGCGCAGGCCGTGCGGGCGGCGCTGGCTTCACTCTACCGCGATCTCGCCGATCACGCCGCGCTGGCCTCGCTGTTGGCCGACGAGGCCGGGCGCACTTCCGACCGACGGCAGCGCATTCAGCTGCTGCGCGACGCTGCCGAAATTCAGCTGGTGCACCGTAGCGATCCGGCGCTGGCGGCACCTCTGCTCGAGCAAGCCATCGAGCTCGACCCCGACGATCAGAAGCTGCGCTTGCGCTTGGCTCAGGCACTGTTTTTGGGCGCGCGCTACCCCGACGCACTTGGCGTACTGAGCGAGCAAATTCAACGCTACGGCGCGCGAAGGCCAAAAGACCGCGCGCTGGCCCACTACCAAATGGCGCGCGTGCTGTTGGCCAGTGAGCAACAGGGCGACGCCCTGCGCGAGTTGGATGCTGCCTCGAAGATCGATCCGGCGCACCCCGGCATCATGCAAATGCTGGGACGCGTCGCCATGGAGCAGGGCGAGTTCGACCGCGCCGAGCGCATGTTCCGTTCGCTGATGCTGGTGGTCGGACGCGACGACGACCCCGAAGCGCCCAGCAAGACCGAAGCGCTCTTGTCGCTGAGCGAGCTGTCGGTGCGGCGTGGCGACGAAGCCCGGGCCCAGGAGCTGATCGAATCGGCCTTCGAAGCTTCCTCCGAGAACGGACGTGAAGCGTTGGCATTGGAGGCCGCGCTTCGGAACCGCGGTCGCTACGACTTGCTGGCGCGTGCTCTGCACAGCCGCCTGGAGCAAGTCTTGTCGCCCGCCGAAGCCGCCTCGGCCTTGGCGGACTTGGTGGTGCTGCACGCCGAGCACCTGGGCGGGCTCGAGCCGAAGCGCGGCAGCTTTCGCGAGCGCGCTCAGGTCATCGAGCGCTTGCTGGACGACAGCCCGGAAAGCGGCGGCGACCAGGCATGGTCGGCGCTGGGTCGCATTTACGATCACTTGGGCGAGACGGCGGCCGAGGCGCGCATCTTGGAGCAGCGCCTGTCGCGCGCCGGAACGGCGGCTCCGCCGACCGACCCGGAGTTGTACTTTAGGTTGGCTCGGAGCAAGCTGACCGAGGCCGCGACGGTGTCGGAGGGACTCACGCTGCTGGGCAGGGCGTTGGACCTGCGGCTCGACCCCGCGCAAGCCGAGCGTGCCCTTGCTGGACTGCAAGTGTCGGAAGCGCTGGTGCCGGAGGTTGCTGCGCTGCGCGAGCGGTTGGCTCGCGCGCTGGGCGACGCACGTGGTTTGGCCGAGGTGCTGGTGGTCAAGTTGGCCCAGCCTGGCGCGGCGGGCGACGCTTTGCGCGAGCTGCTCACGGCCACGACGGAGCTGGGTGACACCGAGCTGGCGCAGCGCGGCTTGGTGGCGATCTTGAACAACGAGGCGGCCGAGCTTTCGTCGGCCGAGCTTTCCGACACGCGCCTCACGCTGGCTGGCATTTATGCGCAGCAAGGCGAGCTGGGTAGGAGCCTCGATTTGCGCGAGCTGTCGTTGGGCGCCTTGCCGGCCGAGGACGTGCGCGCGGTTACGTTGGCGCTCGCTCAAGAAGCCGCCAGCAACGAAGCCGAGCTGCCACGAGCCGTGCGGTTGTACCAGGCGCTGCACCAAGCAGAACCAGGCGCGCGTGAGCTTTGGCAGCCGCTGGTGTTCTTGCTGCGCGCCACCGGCCAGCTCAGCGCGCTTGCCGAGCTATTGGGCGAAATTGGCAGCGAAATCGCTGACCCTTCGGAGCGCAGCCAATTGCGCCTGGAACGCGCCGATTTGCTGCTGCAGACCCCTGGCAACGAAGGGCCTGCCATCAAGGCGCTGTTCGAGGTCATCGCAGACGATCCATCCTGCATTTCGGCCGTGGCACGCCTACGTGAGCTGTTGGTCGCCACGGGTCGTGACAGCGAGCTTGCCACGTTGCTTTCCACCGAACTCGACCGCGCCAAGGATCAGAACGACGTGCCGCGTGTGGTTGGGCTCTCGCTCGAGCTGTCGCGCCTGTTATCGGACAAGCGCCGGCTGGACGGCGCGTTGGAAGTTTGCCGGGCCGCACTGCAATGGTCGCCGAGCGACGCCAATCTGCTCCAGACCACGCTTGCCTTGGCGGAAAAGCTGGGCGATCCAGAGTTGATTGCCGACGCTATCGAAGGCCTTTTGCGCGTGCAGAAAGGTGCTGAGGCTGCGACGCTTGGCCGCCGTTTGGCGACGCTGCGTGAGGAGCTGGGGGATAAGGAAGGCGCCGAGCGCGCGCTCGAAGCCAGCTTCTCGGCCAATCCGCGCGATTCGTCGCTGCGCGACTTGTTGATTGTCCGTTACACCGAGCGTGAGGACTATTCCAAGGTCGCGGGGCTCTTGAACGTGTCGTTGCGCGAACGCGCCGACGACGGGCGCTTGCTCGATCGCTTGGTGGAGGCTTATCGCGCCGCTGATCAGCCCGAGGCGGCGCTGAAGTCGCTTGAAAGCTTCATGGGCACGGCCAGCCAGGACGCGACCTTGCTGCGTAAGCGGGCGCAGCTGCTGAGCGAGCTGTCGCGCGAGGAAGAAGCCGTGGTCGCTCTCGAAGAAGCGTATGCGGTCGATGCGAGCCTCGCCTCCGATCTGATCGACGCCTTGGAACGCGCGATCGCGCGGGCGGAGCCGCCAGAAGATCGAAGGCTCACGCTGCGGCTGGTCGAGCTTCTGGAGGCCGCGGGGGACGCGCTGGGCGCCCGGGCGCGCTTGTCCGAATTCGTGCGCGAGATGCCCGGCGACCTCGAGGCTCTGCGGCGTTTGGCCGAGCTTTCCACGCGCACGGGCCACGCCGAGCACGCCGTGACGACGCTGACTCGCCTGGTGGAGGTCGAGAGCGGAGACGAGCTAGTGCGCGCCGCGCTGCGGCTAGCGGACGCCTGTGAGCAGCTGGGCCGACCCGAGGAAGCGCGGGCAGGCCTGGAGCGCGCGCTCAGCGTCGACCGTCGACGCCCGGACTTGAGGCTGCGCCTGCAGGCGGTTTACGGAGCAATCGGCGCCGTGCGCGAGCTGTCGGACCTGTTGCTGGAAGATGCGCATAACGCCAAAGATCCAGGCGAGCAGAAGCGGCTGTTGCTGCGGGCCGGCGAGCTGTTACTGGCCACCGACGGCCAAGCCCAAGCCGCCGTGCGCATCCTCGAAATGGTGCGCGAGCAGGATCCGGACAATATCGACGCCGTCGTGCAGCTGTCGCGTGCCTACGGCCAGAGCCAGCGCAGCGACGACGCGCTGGCGCTGCTGACCGGCGTGACGGAGGCGTACAAGGGCCGCCGCGTGAAGGCGCTTGGCCAGGTGTTCCAGGAGATTGCCAATCTTCACCTGCAAGACGGCTTCCTGTCCGACGCGCTGGCCGCGCTCACGCGCGCGTTCGAGCTGGACCCAAAAAACGGCAAGCTGGCGATGCAACTCGGCACTCAGGCGCTCGAAATTGACGAAGACGAGACGGCGCAGCGAGCTTTCCGCGGCATCGCGATCATGAAGGCGCCCGAGCCGGGGTCGTCCGAGGGCGCGACCATCGAAATGAAGGCGGATGCCAACTACTACTTGGCGATGCTAGCCAGAAAGGCCGGCGATCCGCGCAAGGCCAAGGTGCTGGCCACCAAGGCACTTTCCGAGAACCCCGACCACGAAGCCGCCCGAGCGCTCCTGTCCGAGCTGTGATAAACGCGAGCCGCCATGAAGCGAGAGAAACGTCTGACCAAGCGCGAGAAGAAGGAACAAGGCGGGGGAGGGCATACGCCCGAGCAGGGGCACATCCACTGCGTCGCGTGCGGTCGCCACATCGATCCGAGTGAGTTTCAGCTGGTGCCGCCGACCGGCATCGTCATCACCTGCGATCACAAGTCCCAGTTCCCGGCGTGCGCCACCTGCGAGGTCACGGCCCGCTACTTAGTCGCCGAGCATGACCGCACGGGCAAGCCCGTAAAGACGGCCACCGCCTACCACTGACCGGCGTCTCGTACTCTTCCGTGCCCGTACCGTTTACGGGCACGCCGGGAGGTTTACCCCGCGTCGAGCCAGCTCAAGGCGCCGCGGTACATTTGGGTCTTCTTCTCGAGCGGCGTTTCGTGGCCCATGTTGCTGGGCGTAATGACTTTGGTCGGGACGCCGGCCTTCTGGAGCCAAGCTTCGACTTGGTGCGTGCCTTCGATGACGCCGTCATGCTCGCCGGTGATCAAGAACACGCGACGCACGCGGTTCTTGGCCGAGCCGAGCGCTTCGAGGCCGGGGCCACCCCAGTACTTGGAGTTGGCGGCCAGAATCAGCCAGCGGTTGAAGGTGCGAGGCTCACGCACGCCGACGTTCATGGCTGCGTAGGCGCCCTCGGAGAAGCCGATGAGCGTGTTGCCCCACAGCTGCACGCGCCGCCCGTATTTGTCGCGCAAGGCGCTGATGGCGGCCATGGTGGCGTGGTGCGCGCTGGGCCAGTTGTTGTCCCAGGCGCGGCCGTCGCCGTACGGCACCGGGCCGCTCGGGCACACCAGCCAGCCGTAGCGGCGCACTAGCCCTGCCCAGCGCCGGCAGTCGGCCTCGGGGTGGCCGCCGCGACCGTGTAGGTAGACCAAGACCGGCCTGAGCCCGAGCCTGCCCTTGCCCTGCGGCTCGAAGTAGTAGGCGGGCGCGGCGCCTGGCAAGTCGATTTGCCGAAGCCCGCCGCCCACCGAGCGGTCGTCCGGATCTTCGCGGTCCTTGTCCTTGCGCGCTTCGTCCTTGTGGACGGCTTCCTTCGGTTTCGTAGCCTCGTCTACTTCACCTTGCGCCTTGCTTGAAACGAGCGACGTCTCGCTGTTGTCCTCGTCATCAGTCGGCGAGGGGATGGTCAGGCGCTGGCCGGATTTGATCTTGTCGCGCCGAGTCATACCGTTGGCCTTGCACAAGGCCGCGATGCTGATTTGGTAGCGCTTGGCGATTTTACCCCAGGTTTGGCCGTCGCCAACGACGTGCTCTTTGCCCGCGGCCACGCCGCTGGCTAACAGCAGTGAGCAGCAGAGCGCGATTCGGGGCCAAAACCGCATCTAACCGTGCGTAGCATATCCCGACACAGGCGGGCCAGTTAGCGCCAGAGCTCGACCCCGGTGGCGACCAGGCGCACTTCGCGGGCGGAGCCGTCGGCGTCCTTCGCGGGGAATTTGGCGCCTTCTTCCTCCAGGTGAGCGACCAGGCTCGGTTTGAGCACTTTGCTTTCCACCTTGGCCTCGACCCGCGCTTTTGAGCCAGCCGACTCGGTCGGGACGAAGAAGGCGTAATCCTTGAAGGTGACACGGCAGCCGGGGGCGGCTGGATCTTCAGCCGCGCTCAGCTCCATCCAACAACCCTTGCGGGTGCAGGCGCGACGCACCTCGCCCTCGACCAGCACGCTTTGCTCGGCGAACTTGTCGGGCGCCTTCAACACCTCGGCCAGCGCCACCGCCACGCCGCCTGCGATGGGCGCGCCGTACGCCTTGTGCCCAACCTTCGCCGACACAACGGGCGCCGGCGCCGGCTCAACTGCAGGCGCCGGCTCAACCGCGGTCTTGCACGCAACCAGCACCAACCAAGCGAACCCGACCAGACTTCGACGCATGCCGCGGGAGCATAGCGCCCCAAGCCCCCTCGCGCTGCCGGTCTCCGTCCTAGCTCAGAGTCTGCTACACAAAGCGCGAGCGCCGCAGGCGCGAGCTGAAATGCCCCCAACCAAACCTTGGCGAGAGCAGATCACGATCCCCCAAGGAAGACCGGAGTGAACAAAACTCGGCGAGCCCGAGCGCCGATCGCGCCTCAGGTTAAGAGGGACGCACGACGCCCGGGCCAGGCACGGAGGAGAACTAGACCCGTCCTATCTACTCCCGCGCCACTTCGCCTTTGCCTGGCAAGTGAAACTTGAAGGCAATGTAGCCGGACATGTATTCGTCGACGGCGCCGCCGGCGACGTAGGACGGGCGAACAGGCACGGGGTTGAAGTCGAAGGCGTAGCGGAGCCAATCGAAGCCCGCCACCAGATCGAGCATGCTGACAAGCCGGTAGCCGACCGTGACGCCGGCTTCGAGCGACGACGTCTTCACGTTGGGGAACCACTGCTTCTGCAGGGCGCCCGTGCTGCTGACGAAGCGCTTACCGACGCGAGCACCCGCGCTGAAATCACCGAAGCGCAACATGCCGTCGAGCCCGCCCCTGATGTACGAGTACTTCACGTCGGGAATCAGCGGGAAGAGGCCCTCGTCACCCGTAAGAGTGAACGAGTGCTGACCGTAGGTGGCCGTTGCGCCGAGCCTATGCTCCGCGATGGGGACGCGAACGCGCCCACCCACGTAGAAGGCTTGAATGTCGGTCTTGAGGGTTTTCTGCTCGGCGGTGCCCTCACCGTAGATGGACTGGGTGGCGAAGCCCTTTTCGAAACCGCCCGTGATGCCAAACCACTCGGCCGGGCCCTGCATGAAGTGCGACGCCGGAAACCAATTCAGGTCGATGAAGAGCTGCGGGCCGAGCGGCAGCTCGTACTTCAGCAGCTGGTTAATGCGCTCGCCCGGGCGAACGTCGGCCAGCGTTTGGTGAAAGTTGAACGTGCGGTGTAAGGGCCGCAGACCCGCGGTGATGTCGAGGGGTGAAAGTCCCTTGGCGTCTCCAGCGGAGCTGGTGTCGACAGCGACGGTTTCGGTCGGCTTTTCTTCCTCGGCCGGCTTCGCTTCCTCGGGCGGGGGCTCTTTCTCTTTCTCTTTCTCTTTCTCTTTCTCTTTTGCCTGCTCTTTTCCCTTCTCTTTTTCCTTCTTCTTCTCTTCTTTGTCCTTGGCTTGGCCGATGGCGGCCGCAACGCTGGAAGCGCCGGACTTTTCGATGTTGCCTTTGAGCTTGCCGGCTCCGCCCTTAATGTCGACTTCGTCGATGAGCTTGCCGTCGGCGCCGTTGAGCACCTTGACCTTGAGGCCGCCCTTACCGACCTTGCCCGTGATGACGACGTTGACGCCGAGGCCCTTGGCGGCTTCGGCGATGGCCTTGCCCTTGGAAGAAGCCTTTACGTCTTCGGCATCGGTGATCTCGTAGCTGCCGTCCTTCTTAAGGGCGTCGATGAAAGCGCTGCGCACTTCGGCGGCCTTAGCGCCGTCGAAGCCGCCAATCGCGACCTTCATTTTGTCGGACGACTGGGCCTTCGCGTCCGTCAGCAGTAGCGCCTGGGATGACGCGACTGCGGCCACTAAGCTACCGAGAAAGCAGCCGAGACGCAGCGAACGACGCAAGGCAGACCGCATTTTCATGCTCCCCCCGTGCCGCTGGTGCCGCCCGCTGAGGCGCCGCCACCGCTGCCGCCGGTTGCTGCGCCGCCGCCGCCGGTTGCTGCGCCGCCGCCGCCGGTTGCTCCACCAGTCGCCGCGCCGCCGCTTGGCGCGCCGCCCGTGGTCGTGCCGCCGCCAGGGGCCACGCACGCCACATACGTTTCCAAGCAGGTCTTCTGGTCAGCCGTGAGCGCGCCGGCTTGAGGCATCGCGGTGCCGCAAGTCTTTTGCTCGTTGCGAATCTTCTTCAGCAGCCAGCTGTTGGCCGGATTCTCCGTGTCGATCAACTTACCCCCCGGCGGGCAGTCAGTCTTGGGCGTGGTGAAACCAGTGTACTTCGCTGGCACGCCTTTGAGGCGGGCCGTGTAGCCCGGGGTCTCTAGATCGAGGTCACCTAGCTTCAACATTCCGGTGTGGCAGAACAAGCAGGGCATCTGGTCCTTCTGGAACAGCTTGTTCACGCACTCGGTTTCGCAAGTGGGAGCGGCGCCGCCCGAGCCGCCCGAGCCACCCGTGCCACCCGCAGGCGGGGGCGCCGGATAGAGGCTCGGGTTTTGCAAATCGGCCGGTTCAGGACAGCCGACTGCGAACAGCGACAACGCGCCGGCGCCGACGCAGAACGCGAGCGCTTGCAGGCGACGCACTCGCGTGCGCCTGAGGGCTTGTCGTTCAGCGGGGGCCAGTTTTTCAGACTCGAACGGGGGAAACTGTCGCTCTTGCACTCGAAATCCTCGACCTTGCTTTGGCTCTAGTGAAGGCGAGCCAAGTGACCCACGCGGCTGGCGAACGAGCCGACCTCCTTCACGAGGCCGGGGCGGCGTTACGACGTAACAACAAAGCGCCCGCTCTCGTAAAGCATGAAGTGCGCTCGACTATGCCTTTTCTTCCAATGATCCGCGCCTGCAGCAGTGCGCGGCGTCCATCTACCATAATGGGTCAAATTTCGGCTGGACACGGATATGCTGAAGCGATCCGATGCACCGCTTCGACCGAGAAGAGCTCAAGCTGTCCCGTCCTCAGGCCTTCGTTGAGCGCCGCGAGATTCGTTTTCAGGACATAGACGCTGCCGGCATAATTTTTTACCCACGCGTGTTGGAGATGTTCCACGATGTTTACGGGGCGTTCTTGGCCTTCGCCGGCACGCCACTTCCTGAAGTGTTGCGCACCGGGACGTGGATCGCGCCGGTGCGTCATGCCGAGGCCGACTACTTCAAGCCCTTGCGCTTCGGCGACCCTGTCTGCGTCGAGATTTGCCGAGCTCACGTAGCCGAAACCGAGGCCACGCTGGGCTATCGCATCGTCCGCCAAGAGGGCGGGGAGGTGTGCGTGGTGGGGCAGGTCGTGCATACGTTCGTGGACCGCGCGAGCTTCAAGCGAACGCCGATTCCGGAGCTCGTCCGGCGTGCGCTGGAGAATCTGGAATCGGGCAGCTAGCTGGTCGCCGAGGAGTGGCTCTGCCCGAAGCGGAGCTTCACGCGCGCTCGGGCAGGCTGGCTGCCGCGCTGAACTGCTCGCTCACCGCGCGCCGGTCCACCTTGCCAGATGCAGTGAGCGGCAAACTCTCCGCGATGATCGCACGCCGGGGCAGCTTGTGGCGAGCCAGGCGGTCAGCTAGCAACTCCGCAAGGTGAGCAGGAGCAGCCAGCGTGAGGTCCTGCGTGACCAGCACTGCCGTGACCACCTGCCCAAAGCGCGCTGAGGGCGTACCAAAAACGCAGGCTGACTTCACCGCGGGCAGTGCCAGCAGAGCGGCCTCGACCTCGAGCGGATCGACGTTCTCACCCCCACTGATGATGACGTCATCGCTGCGACCGCGCACGAATAGCTCGCCGTCCGGCCCGAGCTCGCCGCGGTCGCTGGTGAGCAGAAATCCGTCAGCGTCCAGACTGGGCTCGGCTTCGCCCAGGTAGCCCGAAAACAGCGCGGGCGTGCGCAGCGCGATGCCGCCGCCTGCGAGCCGCAGCTCCACGCCGGGCAAGGCATGGCCCGAGCTGACGACGCCCTGCCGTTCGGCGAGCGGTTCGAAGCGTTCGCGGTAGCGACGCGTAACGACTTGCGACGCCGTCTCGGTCAAACCGTAGCTGGTGAGTAGCGGAACGCCCGCAGCGTGAGCGCGCTGGGCGAGCGCGGGTGAGCAACCAGCGCCGCCTACCAGCACTGCACGCAGCTCGCGGGAGGGCTCGAAACCCGCATCCAACAGGGCTGCGAGGACGCTTGGCACCAGGGACATCAGGGTCGCACCACGAGCGCAGCTCCGCAGCCCGTCGAGCTCGCCCAGCACGCCGCGCGGCCCGGGCTCGAACAACAACACGCTCTGCCGAGCCAGCAGGCAACGGATCACGATCGAGAGCCCGCCCGTATGCGCTAGCGGTAGGCACAGCAGCCAGCGGTCGGCTCCTTGGGCTTGCCAACCTAGGTTTTGCGCCGAGGCGTGCGCGGACGCCAGCATGGCGCGGCGGCTGAGTATCACCAACCGTGGCCGGCCGGTCGAGCCCGATGTGGGTAGCAATGCCAACGCCGTCGAGTCGGAGACCAAAGGCAAGGTTGCAAGGTCGAGCGGGGGCACGTCGAGGCCGGGTGCACCGGTGGCGCCGCTGCTCGCGATAGCCAAAGCGCGCTCGGCCAAGCTAGCGCGCGTGTGCAGGGTCAAGACCGGCGTGCCGGTGGCGAGCGCCGCATAGAGCCAAAGCAGGCTCTCGGTATCGGCGCGGGGAGTTAGGGCCAGCGCGGTGGGGCGAGCCGCCAAGAGCGCGGCGGCCATGGGTGCGGTGCGCTCGGCGGCCTCGTGAAACGTTAACGAGGTCGTGCCATCGATCAGCGCGACACCGTGGGGTGCTTCGCGCGCGGCGTCGAAAATGGACAGCGTGCTCACGACTGGCTTGGCTCGGCGGGCGGGCCCAAACCAGGCTCTGTCCAGAGCTCCAGCCCGCCTTGGTTCACCGGGAGGTCTCGCGCGGACCAGGCTTCGAGGCCTGCGTGGGGGGCCAAGCCGTGCGCGGCTCCGGCCGGCAACGCCAAAGCCAAGGCGGCGGCTGCTCGCCACGCAAACGGGCCGTCGAAGCAGTGTGAGAGCACGACCTCGACGTCGAGATCGCGAGCCAGCTCCGCTAGGCGCCAGCAGTGGTCGAGCCCGCCGAGTGCCATCGGCTTCAACACCAAGCAGCGCGCCTTTCGTTGGCGAACGAGCGCGACGACCGCGGCTTCATCCAGGCCTTGCAACGATTCGTCGAGCGCGAGCGGCAGTGCTCCGCTCAGTTGCTCTGGCACGACGCCCGGCTCCTCGAACAGCTCGATGCCGAGCTGCGACAGGCTCGACCAGGCCTCCGTGACCTGCGCGGCGTCGAGGCTGTCGTTGGCGTCGAGGCGCAAGCGGACGTGGGCGCCGTGCCGCTGGCGCAGCGCCCTCATGCCGTCGAGCTCGCGCGCGAGCTGCCCGGGCGAGCCCAGCTTGAGCTTCAAGTGAACAAACCCGGCTTGCAGTGCACGCGCGGCGTCGGGCAGCAGGCTGCCGGAGCTGGCTGGCCCGAGCAGCTGGGCGAGCGAACGCCGAGCGCCCGAGACCGCCCCAAGCAGGCGCGGCGCGGCAACGCCCTGCCGCTGACCGAGCAAGTCGAGCGCTGCCGTTTCCAGCGCCATGCGCGCTGAAGGCAGGCTTTTCGGCACTAAGCTCGAGATTTGACGCAGCGCCGCTCGCGTTGGCGAGAGCATGAGCGCCGCTTCGACCTCCGAAACCACGACTGCGTCGAGGGCCGCTTCGACGTCGTCCAGGCTGTCCTGCGAATAGCCGGGTAGCGGCGACGCCTCGCCCATGCCGCGGCGCTGGTCGGCGTCCACCAGGCTGAGCAGCAGGCTTTGGCGCTCGGGCCAACTGCGCCGCGCGTCTTGGGCGCGCGGGGTGCGGACCGTAACGCGCCGCCGTTCGAGCTTCATGACGCGCTGCCGGCCGCACGCAAGTGGTCGAGCACGATGCCCAACGTGAGCAGCAGACCGAACAGCAGCAGCAGCTTGGCCGTACCTGCCAGCCGCGCGTTGAGGTCACGTCCCTTTTCGCTGGCGACGGCTCGCATCAAGCGCCGCCCGAGCGGCAGGGTGAGCAGCGGCAAGAGCACGAAGCGGCCGCCCGCCGAGCTGGTGGCCAAGAACAGCGGCACCGCGTAGGAAATGGCGAGTAAGAAGCCGTATTCGTAGATGACAGCTTTGGGCCCCCAGCGCACCGCGAGCGTGCGCTTGCCGACACGGGCGTCTTGCTCGTGGTCGCGCAGGTTGTTGACGACCAAAATGGCGGTGGCCAGCGCCCCGACCGGCAACGAGCACCACAGCGCCAGCGTTGGCACCTGCTCCAGCTGGACGAAGGCGGTGCCGCACACGGCGACCAAGCCGAAGAACACGAACACGAACAGGTCACCCAAGCCGTTGTAGCCAAGCGGGTACGGCCCGCCCGTATACGCAATCGCCGACAAAATGGAGACGATGCCGATAGCGAGGATGACCGGGCCAGCCACGGCCGTCAGGTACGCCCCCAGCGCGAGCGCCAACCCGAACACCACGAGCATGCCGCGCTTCATAGCGGCGGGCGTGATCAACCGGGCCTGCACGGCACGCGTGGGGCCGAGCCGTTCGGCGGTGTCGGCGCCCTTTTCATAGTCGTAAACGTCGTTGGCAAAGTTGGCGCCAATTTGAAGCAAAAGCGCGCCTCCGAGCGCCGCCAGGGCGGGGCCGAGCCGAAAGCCATTCAGCTCGAAAGCGACCGCGCTGCCCACCACGACTGGCACGCTTGCGGCGCTCAAGGTTTTCGGGCGCGCTGCCAACACCCAGCTGGCGACCAGGGACGGGCGTGATTCTGGTTCGGACGGGCTGACGGTCGTCACGGGGCGCTCCCTTGCAGCAAGCAGCCGGAGACTAGCTCAGGACGTTCGAGGAGTAAGTTGTGTCCGGCGCCGGCCGCGACGCTCAGGCGGGCGCCTGGGATGATGCCGGCAAGCTCGTGGCCCAGGGCCGCGAATTTCGCATCGCGCGCTCCGACCAACAGCTCGACGCGACCTCGCAGCTGCGCCAATTGTGGCCGCAAATCGGGCATTTCTGCCAGACCATGGGCGATCAGGCTTTGCGCTAGTCCCTCGGCTTCGTGGCGCAGGCGCTGCTCGCGCTGCGCCTGCTTGACGGCCTCCGGTAGCGCGCCTTGCGACGCCCAGAGCGGCAGCGCTTGCCAGACGTCGACGAAGGCCTCGAGGCCGCGCTCGCGCAGCACTGCCACGAAGCGCGCGTCGCCGGCGCGGCGTTGCTCGCGCTCGGCTGGGGTCTTCAGGCCTGGATGCGCCGAGACGATCAGGGCGTGCTCGAAGCGCTTCGGGTAGCGGGCAAGGACGCCCAGCGCCAGGCGTCCGCCCAGTGAATAGCCAAACAAGCCGCTGCAGCTCTGCGCCAGGCCAAGCGCGGCCAGCCGCTCGACCTCGTCGGAAAAGCCGCCGCTGACCGCTGTGCCCAGGTGCCCGCCCAACACCGGTGTGACGGAGCCTTCGGCGGCTCCTAGCGCGGCGAGGCTTTGCGGCGTGCCGCTAAAGCCGTGCAGTAGCAGGTAGCGCAAGCTAGCTCCGCGCCTCGCCGGGTGCGGTGGCGGTGGCGAGCAAGGCCCGCACACGCTGCCGCAACTGGGCGGCGCTTTCGGGACCGACCAGCAGGTGTAGCAGCGTGGGTTGCGCTTCGCCGAGCGCACGCTTCGTGACGGCCGCGATGGCGTCGGGCGTGGGGGGCGCCTCGTAGCGCAGGCCAAACAGCGCGGCGACGTGCGAAAGCTCGCGCCCCGGCGGCGTCTGCCAGGCCTTGGCGGCCTCGGGCTCGCCCGCGTACAGCTTTTGGACCGGCAACTGGTCGAAAATGCGGCCGCCCGCGTTGTCGACGACCGCGACCACGAACGGCGTCGTCAACAAGCCCAGCGAGGCGAGCCCGCCCAAATCGTGCAGCAAGCTGACGTCGCCCAACAGCAGTAGCGTGGGCGCGCTGCTGCCGATGGCGCTGCCGATGGCGCCCGAGACCAAGCCGTCGATGCCGTTGGCGCCGCGCTGGTGCGTGACGCGTAGACGAGCGGCGCGCGTCACGTAGGCGTCCACGTCGCGGATGGGCAAGCTGTTGCCGAGCGCGAGAACGCTGCCGTCGGGCATTGCCTCGACCACGCTTTTCACCGCTGCGCCTTCGGATAGCTGCGCCATGGGTTCAGCGAGCACGGCCGCGACGATGCCCTGGGCGCGCTCGTGCTGTTGGCGCAGCTCGTTCGTCCAGGGCGCGGCCATGGCCGGGCTGCCTTGGCGCTTCAGCTCCGCAATCAGCGCGCTCAGGCCCTGTTCCAAGTCGCCACTGCCGACTAGCTCGGCCGTGCCTAGCGCGTCCGGGTAGCCATGCTCGGCCAGCACGAGGCGGCGTGGTACCTGGGCGGCCCAGCGCTCGAAAGCCGAGGACGTCGGCGTTTGGCCAATGCACAGCACTAGCTCCGGCCGCAGGCGCGCGGCGACGCTGGGGGCGCTCAGCAGCCAGTCGAACAGCGGAAAATTCAAGTCGTGGTCAGGCAGGGCGAAGCGCAGCTGGCTGGCGGCTTCCGCGAAGATGGGCGCCGCCGTCAGCCGGGCCAGCTCGGCAATCGGCTCGGCGAGGTCGCGGCCATGCGCCGGCAAGGGGCCGACCACGATGGCGGTCGACACGGATTGCAGCAGCGTTCGTGCCGCTGCGGTAACGGTGTCGTTGGCAAAAATGGCGCGCGGGGCATGACGAGCCAGCGGGCGCGCCAAGAGCGCCGTGACCCGCGACTCCAGCGCGCGCTCGGCGTCGTTTTGCGCGGGCGCGGGCTCGAGCGGCTTTCGGGCGCGCAGGTTGAGGTGCACGGGGCCGGGCAGGGGGCCGCGGGCGTTTGCTACGGCTTGTGCGACCGAGCGGCGCAGGCCCGTTAGCGCCGCGGGCGCGGCGTCGGGCAGGCCGAGATCGAAGAAGCTGCGCACGTGGTCGCCGTACAGCTTGACCTGATCGACGGTTTGCGCGGCGGCCGCCTGCTGCACCTCGAGCGGGCGATCAGCGGTGAGCACGACGAGCGGCAAGTGAGCGAGTGAGGCCTCGACGACGGCCGGAAAGTAGTTGGCGGCGGCCGTGCCGGAGGTGCACAAAAGCGCGCTAGGACGGCCCGTGACGCGCGCGTGGCCCAGCGCCAAAAACGCCGCCGAACGCTCGTCGATGACCAGCCGTACCTGGATGCCGGGCGTGTGCAGTGCAGCCCACGTGAAAGGCGTCGAGCGCGACCCGGGGCTTACCCAAACGTCCCGAATGCCCGCTTCCAGCAGGCTTCGGAACAGCAGGCGCGCCCACTCGCCGACGAGGTGT
>JAYUYU010000172.1:0-16434 GCA_043752365.1 Myxococcales bacterium
CGTGCGCACCTAGGCGAGCTCGGCGACGGCGAGGCTGCCGAGGTGCTGTGCAGCCTGTGTGAAGACGGGGAGCGAGCCTGCCCGGACTCGCGCGAAGCGCTGTTGGTGGTCGCCATGGTGCTGGTGGCGGACGGTGATTCGCCATTCGTAGAGCGCCTGCGCCAACACGCCGACGAGCGGCGGCTTCTCAGCTTGGCGCGGCTGCTGCGGCGCGGCAGCGACGGGCACCAGGCAGGGCGCTCGCAGTCGCTGCCACCCGTGCCCGACTACGGCACCGGCCGCGAGCTAACGGTCGGCGAGCGCCGCAGCTTGGCGCGCTCGAACAACCGCCGGGTGCTCGAAAAGCTGCTGCGTGACCCGCACCCGTTGGTGTTACGTCAGCTGCTCGGCAATCCGCGGCTCACCGAAGACGACGTCGTGCGGCTGGCAGCGCGACGGCCGTTGCCCGCCAGTATCGCACCCACGCTAGCCGCCAGCCCCCGCTGGCTACGTCGACCGCGGGTGCGGCTGACACTGTTGCTCAACCCGGGAACGCCGGAACCGATTTCGATGCCGCTCTTGGCTGTCTGCACCCGCTGCGAGCTTTTGGAAGTGGTGCACGGCGTGGATGCGTCGCTGGCGCTGCGCGGTGCCGCTCAAGAACTGCTCGAGCGCAGTCCGCCGCTGCAAAAAACCGCGACCAGCTCGACCCTGTTGCAGTAGCGCAGTAGCGCAGTAGCGCAGTAGCGGCGCCGAACGCGGTCGGCGAGCGCCGCCAACGTCAGCCTTCTTCTTCCTCTTCGGCTTCCCAACGGGTCAGCGCGTCGAGCGTCACGTTTTGGGAGCAGGCCTCACACAAAGGCGGCTCTTCGAAGCGCAGCTCGTCGCCGCGCGTCCACATGAATAGGCCGGAGCCTGCCGGCTCACCATCGAAGTGCTCGCCACACATGTCACAGTCGAACCCCGCAGATGGCGCAGGCTCGGCCGGCGCCAAATCTGGCGTATCGAAATAGTGAATGATGGTGTTCGGATCGAGCATCAACGCTTGCCCCCCGAGCCTATCGCTTGCTGGCTGAAAAGCCAGCGGGCGCGAGCAAGCAGGGGAGGCCGGGAGACCGGAAAGGGCGAGAAGACGCGCATTTTCTCGGGTCGATCCCTGCCCGTTTCCCCCCCTGCCTGTTGTTTGTATCTCGCGTGCGTCAGGCGGCCGGTGCCGTGGCGTCGTTGCTGGCGGGCCCGGGCTCGACGACGCCGCACGACTGGGCCAAAAGCTCGACGATGTCGAGGTTCTGGATTTCGTCTTCCTTCGACTGAGATTTGACGCCGTCCTTGAGCATGGTCATGCAGAACGGGCAGGCGCTGGCGATAGTGTGGGGGCCGTGGCCATGGGCGTTGCCGCGGTTGGTCGGGGCGCCAAGCGCGTCGACCAGCTGCAGGGTGCGCTTCACGTTCACGCGATCTTTGTTCTGCTCTTCCATGAACATTTGAGCGCCGCCCGCGCCGCAGCACAGGCCCTTCTTCTTGTTCCAGCCCTCGACCTCGACCAGCTCAACGCCTGGAATGGCTTGCAAGATTTGGCGCGGTGAATCGTAAATGTCGTTGTAGCGGCCGAGGTAGCAAGAGTCGTGGTACGCGACCTTGCCGTTCACGGGCTTCTTCGGCACGAGCTTCTTTTCTGCCACCAACCCGAGCATGTAGTCGGTGTGGTGAACCACCTCGAATTTGGCGCCAAAATCGGGGTACTCGTTGGTGAGCGTGTTGAAGCAATGCGGGCAAGTGGTCAGGATTTTCTTGATGCCGCCCTGCTGCTTGTAACCGTTCAGCGTAGCGGCGTTCGTCTCGGCCAGCATGGCGAACAGGTATTCGTTGCCAGCGCGGCGCGCGGGGTCACCGGTGCAGGTTTCTTCCTCGCCCAGAATGGCAAAGTCGACACCGGCGGACAGCAACAGCAGCGCCGTCGAGCGCGCGATTTTCTTGGCGCGGTCGTCATAGCTGGCGGCGCAACCAACCCAGAACAGCACCTCGGCGTCGGGCTTGTCCGAGAACATTTTGAGCCCCAAGCCATCCGCCCAGTTGGTGCGGTCGACGCGCGCCAAATTCCAGGGGTTGCCGTTGCTTTCCATGCCCTCGAACGGCTTGGCGAGCTCTTGCGGAAACTCGCCCTTGATCACCACCAAGTTGCGGCGCATTTGCACGATTTTGTCGACGTAGGTGATGTTGACCGGGCACTGCTCCTCGCATGCGCGGCAGCTGGTGCACGCCCAGAGCACGTCCGGATGGATGATTTCTGGCACCAAATCGACGGGCTTGAGCAGCGGTGCGGCGGCGTCTTTGCCAGCGCCGCGCGACTCCTGGAGCTCACCTTCGCGCGAATACAAATGGTTACGCAGGTCGAGCGTGAACTGCTTCGGGCTCAGCAGCTTGCCAGTGATGAACGCCGGGCAATTGTCCGAGCAACGACCGCACTCAGTGCAGGTGTAGAAGTCGAGCACGTCCTTCCAACTGAAGTGGTTGATGCGCGCATAGCCAATGCGGGCGGCCAATAAGTCTTCGCCCTCGGTCGCCTTCTCGACCGCTGCCATCAACTTTTCGGTGTTTTCGGCCAACGGCCGCAACCGCCCGCGCGGCGTGAGGTCACCCAAGAACACGTTGGGGATCGCGGTGATGATGTGGAAGTGCTTCGAGTACGGCAAGATGTTCAGGAACACCAACACCAAAGTCGAGTGCGTCCAAAATCCGGCTTGAGCCAGGATTACCAGGCCTGGCACCGACATGCCCGAGACCAACAGCGACAACAGCGAGCCGCCCGGGTCCGGAAACAGGTGGTAACCGGGCCCTTGCGCCGCGCCCAGCGGCGCCAGCAGCATGCCAGCGCGCGCGCACCAAGCCGCGTCCGCGTCACACACGCCATTACCAAAACGCTCACGCAGCGCGATGCTGCAACCGTCGTACAAAAGGTCCGCCAGCATCATGGTCATGATGATGCCAAGGATCAAAAGGCCCTCGCCGCTGAGCGTCATGCGCCTCTCGCGCTTCACGGCGCGCAAGTAAACGAACACGCTCGCGCCCACGATCACCAGCATCGCGAATACGTCTTTCAAGAACGCATACACGTGCCCGAGCGGCAACCCCAAGAACGGCTGGTGCCCCAGCACGAACAAGTTGAACGAGGGGTCGAAACCGCGGCCCCACAACATGAGCGTGCGCAGCAAGAGCACCCCGAAACCCAAGAAGATGAGCTGATGCGCCAGCCCCGCCCCCAGGTAGTAGCGCATCTTCTTTTGGTAGAAGGCGAAGGTCCAAACCTGGCGCAGGCGCTCCGGTATGCGATCGGTGCGGCTCTCCCAGGTGGCGTCGCCCACCTGCAAGAGGTGCCAGCGTCGCCGCGCGCTCCACGCGAACGCGCCGGTCAACGACACGATGATGAGCGCCATCAGGACAGGATTCATCGAGCTCTCGTCTCCTTCAGCCGCGGCTGGGCCGTGGAGTGAAGCTTAGCCCCGCCCGGACAGCCTGAGCCAAATCAAAAGCAAAATCCAAAGCACCACCAGGATGACGACGATGACGATGGCGGTCGACCTGCCGCGCCTTGGCTCGCCTGCTGCCAGATGCGTCGGCATTTCGTCGCTGTCGAAGATTGAGGCCGGCGGCCGCTTGGAGGGCACGCCGCGCAGCAATTTGATGTTCGGATCCGGTTCGAGGCTGGGCACGACCGTGAGCAACAGCACACCGCGCGGCAGCTCCGAGTCTGGCGGCGGCAAGCCGCCCAGCTCCGGAATACGCAAGGTAATGCCACGCGAATCGGGCAGCTCGTCAGCCGGCCGCGCGGGCAACGTGACCTCGATCACCTCGGCCGGCTCGTCGCGTTGCCGCAGCGTGATGGCACCTGAGCGCCCGCACGCGTCGCAACCACCGCCGCCGCAGGTTGCGCACGCTAGATTGCGCGGCAGCTCGAACTCGACGACCTCGCCCACGGCGAGCCACTCGCGGCGCACCTTCACTCGGTGCAGCACGTCGGGACCACGTGGTCCCTCGACGGCGCGGCTCTTCACGCGAGCGAGGACTTCGGACAATAGGCTCTTATACACCAATCCACCGAGAGTGGAAGGCGCTCAACCCCGCTCAGGCAGAAGGCTTGATGCAGAGGCGCCCGGTGTAATCGATCCGCTGAAGCAGCACCTTGAGCCGCTTTTCGCGCACGTACTCGTCCACGGCCATGCGTGCGCCCTCCCAATGCCCGTAGTCGTCGATGATCAGCACTCCGCCGCCACTGAGGCGCGGATAAAGGTGCTCGAGAGACATCGCACCAAATTCTCGACACCGCCTTCGCCGAAGACGACCACCCTTGGATCGAAGCCAATCCTCGCGCAGCCCTGGTCGTCGCGCTGCTCCGCCGCATCGCCTACACGCTGCTAGCGCTCTTTCGTAGCGTTACCCAGCGCACCGACGAACGCCGCGCCGTGCCCTGGAAGACCCTGCTGTCCGAACTCGCCTTCGCGCTCATCACGACTACCGACGACGAGCTCAGAGAACGGAGACAGCTCCGACTCTGCTGACCGCCACCACCGAAACCTAGGGCCGACGCCCGCAAACCGAGCCCACATACCGGCTTCTCGCCGAGACCGAGCCCAGGCCCCGCGCGAGCGCGGCCCCGCCTTTGACTTGCCCGAAGCCCCTCCCGAGCCCGCTGCCGCTCCCCAAACCGACCCCGCCCCGGGGCCGCGCTCGCGCGGGGCCTCTGCTATGGATCGAGACTGGCACCGAACGGGCCGCCGTTGACCGTGCCGCCGCCCAGTGGCAGGCTGCCGGCCCGCACGAAGGCGCCTAAATAGCCATTGGGCTGGAGTCTTGGATGGCTGCGACGGGTGGCGTAGGTCCAGAGAACGAGTTCCGAGTGATACCAGCAAGAGAGAGTAGCCCTGCGAGAGCGTACCTGCGTGAACAGCTCGAGCACGAGTACGAGACCTACTTCGGTCTGCCGCCGTCCGACTTCTTCGAGCGGACCGTGACTGCTTGGATGGACGACGCCAACAACTCCAAGCACCGCTTCGATACCATCAAGACGTACGTGCCGGATGCCACGCGCGTGCTCGACATGGCGAGCGGGTGTGGCTCGGCGGTATTCTACGGACTCCTCAACGGCTACGATATGCGCGGCGTCGATCCGGAAGAGTGGAAACACACTTTCAACGCGATGAAAGCGAAGGAATACGGGTACCCGCAAGAGTGGCTGACGTACTTTCACAAAGGCGTCGGCGAGTCGCTGCCCTATCACGACGATCACTTCGACTGCGCCACGTCGTATCAAACGCTCGAGCACGTGCAGGACGTGCGCAAAGCGCTGAGCGAAATGCTGCGCGTTACCCGCGCCGGTGGCGGCCTGCACATTCACTGCCCCGACTACAGCAGCACCTTCGAGGGGCACTATCGCTTGCCGTGGCTACCGCTATTTCCGCGCAGCTGGGCCGCGGCCTACCTGCGCGCGCGCAGGCGCCCCGTCAAAGGGCTCGGAACGCTCAACTACACCACTCGTTCCAATATCCTTCGAGCGCTCCGTAGCATCGAAAGGCAGAATCCGAACTGGCGGCTGCGAGTGGTCGACGTCGAGCGCGCCGGCGTCGAGCACTCGCTCGGCAAGGTGAGGTCGCTGGCGCCGGTGGCGCTGAAGCTCACCCGCGCCGCGCGCCACGTGCGCCAGGCATTCCGCTCCGAGCTTACGGTCAACCTGTTCGTTCACGTCGACGCCAAATAGTGCTTGGCTCACGCCTCGCAACTGGTGTTCATCGAAACCCGAGCCAGCGAGTCTCGTCGCGTAGGCGACTAGCGCGGTCCTTGCGCCCGCTTGGCCAGAGCCGCTTCGACCAGGTCCAGCAGCTTCTTGACGCGGCTGTCCCAGCTGTTCTGAGCCGCGAGCTCGAGGCGAGCCTGCTTGTCCCGCTCACTGTCGGTACTGACCGCCGCGTCGCAGGCCGCGATGAACGCGGCGGCACTATCCGCGACTCGCGCGGCACCCCAATATTGTTCCACGGCCGGTAGAGGACTGATCACCAGTGGTCGCCCTGACGCGAGCATTTCGAAGAACTTGATCGGGAAGACCGACCGCGTGTACTCGTTCAAGCGGTAGGGAATGACGGCTACGTCAAAGCCTTTCACGTAACCTGGCAGGGTTTCGTAGGTGCGATGACCGAGCAGGTGAACGTTAGGCCTTCGGCTCAGCTTGCCTACGTCGGTACTCGGATCGGCTACGCCGACCGGGCCGATCAGAACGATGCTGTAGCCCGGCCGCGCGTCGGCCAGCTCGATCAGCCAGTCGAGGTTCAGCTTGTAGTCGCTCACCGCCCCAATGAAGCCAATGACGGGTCGCGGCAGGCCGGAAATGTCGGCGGGCACGGCCAGCTCGGGATCCAAAGCCTTCCCGAAGTGCGCTGCGTCGCCCACGTTGTGCACGAAATGCGTGCGACCGGGCGCCAGACCCTGCTTCGTTTCGTAGAGCGCGGGGGCGGTGCAGGCTACGACGCCCGCCGCCGCACACAGGCGCCTCTCTTGCTCGCGGATCCACGCTTTGCAGTTGCGAAACTCCGGAAACGCAGAGTACTCGTCGACGCAGTCGTAGAGGATGAGACTGTGCGGGATGCTGGCGACGGTGTCACCGTAGCCGGGGTGGTACACCCACAACACGGCGTCATCGATGCCTTGCTGAGCCAGCCAGCGCCGCACGACCGCCACGCGGTGCTTGAACTCGCTGCGGCGGCGCAGAACATGACCGCTACCGACGAAGTTCAGCCACGGGGTCCAGACATCGAGCACTTCGAGACCTTCAGGCACGCGCCGCACCGCCGCCTCACGCCAGAAGTTGCCGAGGTTGACGCGGGTCTTCGCGTCGTCACGGCGCGCGCGCTTGACGAACCGCACCGGGTTCTGTTGCCGAAAGTCGACGAACACCACGCGGTGTTGCTGCGCGACTCGGCTCATGACGTGGTGCTTGTTGGTCCACATTCGGTCGTCCCACGGCTGGGAGGAAAAGCAGACCACGGTTCGCGGCTTCATCGGGCACGCTCTCCCTAATGCAGCGCAAGTGAGATAGCATCAACTTTTGGAAGCGGCGCTGCACTAGGCGGACGCGGGGTCTAGGCGAAGCCCCAGCGAGAAAGACACGAGGGCGGCGCATGCGGCGAAGCGGACAATCCCGCCGCGATTGTTGACCCCACGTCACATGCGCTGCACTAGAGCCGTTTGCGGCCCGGCAAGCCGGGTGCGCCGGCGTGCCCCTCGAATCAGGACGTCGCCCCGGAGGAATCCCTCCTCTCCGCAAGTGTTTCTGAATCGTTCTCGCTACTTCAAACCGCAGCGCTCTCAGCGGATCTGGGCACAATCTTCGCGTAAATTGCAGCAGACAACCGGGAGCACCGCCGAACGCTGGCTCGTCGGCATTCCACCCACTGCGCTTTATCGACGAACACGGCCCGCGGCTCCTAACTCGTTCAATTGCCTAAGCAACCGCGGGGCCCCTTGCCGGCTCGCAGACGCCAGGTAAACCTGCCCGACCCCGAGTTCATGAACCCCGCCCCGCGCCTTCGCATCGCCCTGCTTGCAGGATGTTTTCCCAAGCTCTCCGAAACCTTCGTGCTGCAACAGATCTGTTGCCTGCTGGCGCTGGGCCACGACGTGCGCATTTTCTCGTTCGATCGTCCGCGCGAGGCCGTATTTCACCCCGAAGTGAAGCGCCTCGATCTGCTGGCGCGAACCACCTACATGAAGGGGCCAAAGCACGTAAAGACTCGTGTGCGCGCGCTCGGGCGAAAGCTATCGCGCAAACCAGCCGAGAAATTCGACGCCATCGTCTGCCATTTCGGGCCGATCGGTGAGTACGGTCGCGCTTTGCGAGACTTGGGTTTCATCGACGGCAAGCTCGCCGTGTTCTTCCATGCCTACGACTTGACGGCCTGGTTCAAGAGGCACCCACGCGACTACTACGCCAAGCTGTTCGCGGAAGCGGATCTATTGCTACCGATCAGCAAGCATTGGAAGAGCCTGCTGGTGCGTCTGGGCGCGCCACCTGACAAGCTGCGCGTGCGGCACATGGGGGTTGATTGCGCGTCGCTCCCCTTCAGCACCCGCGAGCTCGCGCCGGGCGAACCGCTGCGGCTGCTCAGCGTTGCCCGATTGATCGAGAAGAAGGGAATCGGCTATGCGCTCGCAGCCCTCGCCCTCGCCCAGCAGCAGCTACCGAGGCCGTTCGAGTATCACGTGGTCGGCGAAGGACCGCTACGCGCCCAGCTAGAGAGCGAGGCCGAAGCGCTCGGGCTGGAAGACCGAGTTCGGTTTCATGGCCCGCTAGACAGCGCCAGCGTGCAGGCATTGATGCAAAGCATGCACGGCTTTCTCGCCCCGAGTGTCACGGCGGCAGACGGCGACATGGAAGGGATCCCAGTGGCCTTGATGGAAGCGATGGCGCAAGGGCTACCCGTGATATCGACGCGGCACAGCGGCATTCCTGAGCTCGTGCGCGACGGCGATACGGGCTGGTGCGTCCCCGAGCGCGACACGGAAGCGCTCGCTGCGGCGCTGGTAGAATGGGCCAGCGCTCCCGGCGGCTGGAGCGAGATGACCCGACGCGCGCGCAGCGTCGTCGAAGCCGAGTTCGACATGCCGACGCTCGTGCGGCAGCTGGTCAATGACCTTGGGCGGTAGCGCGATCAGGCAGGGCCGCGCTTGACGATGATGCCAACCGACGTGGTCGCGAAGCTGCCGAGCAGCAAGCGTAGATGCGGCACCCAGCGGTAGGGCGGAACGTCGATGTGATGATCGAGCGGCTCGGACCCCGGGTGGCAATTGAGCGGCAGCACTTCGTGACCGCTGGCGGTCAGGCGACGCGCCAACTCTTCCAGATCGCGCTTGCGGAACAAGACGGTGCCTTGGTCATCCACCGTTTCATCGTTCGAGACCAGGTTGAACTCGGTGGTGTGAACCGCCACGCCACCGGGCTTCAAGCAGCTCATGGCGCTCTCGATGTAGCGCAGGCCGAGCTCGATGCTACCCAGGTGCTCGAGCGCACATGACGACCACAAGAAGTCGAAGCCAGTGAGGTCGCTTGGGATCGCGTTCATGTCGACGTCTCGGAACGACACGTGACCCTTCAGCACCTCGGCGTCACAAATCTTTGGGTGGTGGAGCTGCTCGAGGTTCGCCGCGTGCTCCTTGCTCTGAACCCAACCGGTGCCCTTGGCCATCTCTAAGCTCTGGTCGGTCGCTACGATGTCGATGCCGCGTGCTGCAAACACCGACGGCAGCGGTTCACGCCCCACCCCAAAGCCGAGGCCGCGTTGGCCAGCGCGCAACCCGAGCTGCTCGCTCAAGCCCTGAAGCGCGTAGCAGTACTCCCAAACCTTGCGACGCTGCGCATCGGGCCGACGATGGATCACGTCGCACCACTCGAGGTACGCGGGAGCGCGCGTCTGAGCCGTCGTGCAGAGTTGCCACACCAGGTTCGGAAAAGTCGACTCGGGACCAGTTGGGAGTGAGCGCCCAATACTCTTGCCGAGCCGGTGGGCACGCGTTTTCCGGATCAGTCGCAGCAGCATGAGCGGCCCCGTAACACGGACCCTGATCTGAATCGAGCCCTCTGGGCGCAAGGAAGCCATGCATCGATTGCATCATGCTCCGCACCGTATTCGCGAGCGCCCCGTGGAAGCGGACCCGGTCGCTCAGGCCCGACGCGCTGGCCTCGCTCTTGAGCGCTCCAGCAGGCGCACGTCGTGCCCTTGAACCAGCAAGCAACAGATTTGTTGCAGCACGAAGGTTTCGGAGAGCTTGGGAAAGGAGCCTGCGAGCAGAGCGATGCGAAGGCGCGGGGCAGGGGTCATGAGCGCGGCTTCGTCAGGCTTACCCGGCGACGCCCTGCGGGCAAGGTAGCTACCGCGGGGCTACCGCGGGTTGCGCGGTTGCCTCGGCTGTTGAAGCGAGCTAGGACGGCGGGCCGTGTTCGTCGATGAAGCACAGTGGTTGCAGCGAGTTCTGGCTCGCTTGAGCCTTCCCCGAGGCAGCCGGCTTCTCGACATCGGCTCTTCCACGCTCGAGTTTAGAACCGTGGTGCAGCCGCACATCGAGCGGCACGTGTTCGCGCCTCTCCGCGCGCAAGGCGTCGCCGTGAGTCACCTCGATGCCCAGAACGCGCCCGGGGTCGACATCGTGACGGACATCACCACTCTGGATGGAGTGCCCGCGGCTGGCTTCGACGCCGCGATTTGCACGAGCCTGCTCGAGCACGTCGTGAATCGGGAGCACACGGTGCACAACATTTGCCGCGTGCTCACGCCGGGCGGCGTGCTGCTCCTGACCGTACCACTGCGCTACCCCTTGCACTTCGATCCGATCGATACCGGATTCCGGCCGACCGCCGAAGAGCTGAGCGCGCTAGTGCCGTGGCCCGAGGTCATCGACTGCTCCGTGCTGACGATCCGACATCCGTCGCACTACAAGGGCACACGCCTGCCTCGTCGTTGGATAGCTCCGTGGCAGGTGGCTTGTCTCGTCGTGCGGAAACCGACGAGCTAACGATGAACGAGCCGCCTCAGTCGTCGAGCGCCCCCCAGGACGTCGTCGCGATGCCGGCGCCCGAGTCGCGCCCACAGCCCGAGAAGCTACGCCTTGCCCAAGCTGCTCGCGGCGGGTTGTGGCTGGGTCTGGGCCAAACCTTGGGCTCCGTCGGAAGCTGGGCAGCGACTCTGGTTCTGGCGCGCCTGCTCGCCCCGGAGAGCTTCGGCATCGTCGGCATGGCGATGGTGGTGATCGGTTTCGTCAACACGCTCGGCGACCTAGGTCTGGGCGCCGCTCTCATTCAGCGGAAGCACATCGACGAGGGCCACAAAGACTCTGCGTTTTGGCTCAGCTTCGGCATGGGCGCAGTGCTCTTCGCCGTCTGTGCTGCCGCTTCGCCGCTCCTGGCGCGCGTCTATCGCGAGCCGAGGGTGGCGGGCGTCATCATGCTGGCGGCTTGTACGCTGCTGATCAGTCCCCTCTTCTCGACTCACATCACGCTACTTCGACGCGAGTTGCGCTTTCCTACCGTAGCCAAGGTCGAGGCGCTGCGCAGCCTCGCCAGCGGCGCGGCCAGCGTCGCAGCAGCGGTCGGAGGCCTGGGCTACTGGGCGATACCGCTGGGCCCGCTCGTCGGACAAATCATCGCCTTCCCCATCTATTGGACCGCGGAAAAGTTCCGACCGGGACTGCGCGGAAGCTGGCAACATGCGCGGGAGCTGTTCAAGTTCAGCCTGTTCGTGGCGGGAGGTGGCGCGATCAACTTCCTGTCGGCCAACGTCGACTATTTGGTGGTCGGTCGCATGCTCGGGGCTGGAGCACTGGGCGTCTACACACTCGCCTACCAGATCATCACCCTGCCACTGGTGCAGATCTCGTCGTTGTTCAACCAGGTCATGTTCCCGGTGTTTTCGGCGGCACAGGACGACCTCGAACAATCGGGCAAGGCGTACCTGGACATCTCTCGGTCGCTGGCTTTGGTCGGTTTCCCGATCTTGGGTTGGATCGGCGTGGTCGCCCCCGACTTGTTGTTCGTGATTTATGGCGACAAGTGGCTCGGCGCCGTAGTGCCGCTGCGCATCTTGTGCGTGGCAGGCGCGGTCAAGAGCGTCGGCACGTTCGTCGGCGTCGTGTATCGCTCGCAGGGGCGCAGCTACGTCGAGTTCTATTGGAACATCGCGTGGCTCATCTTGCTTTCGAGCGCCGTGCTTTTCGGCGTGCGCTGGGGTGCCGAAGGCGTCGCCTGGGCCATCTCCGGGCTGTGTGTGCCCGGGGTGCTGTTCACCGAATGGCTTGCCTGTCGCTACCTGCACCTGCCGTTTCGGCGCTTCCTCAAAGTCCTCGTCGTGCCCCTAGTCGGCGTGAGCGCGCTCGTTGCGGCCGGCATCGGTTTGCGCACCGTACTTGCGACCTTGCCGCTGGCGCCTCTGCCAGCCTCGGTCGTGAGGCTGCTAGTGCTCACCCTCGTCAGCTTCGGGGCGTTCGCCGTTGCGCTCCGCGCGGTCGAACCGCGTATCTATGCGCAAGTGCAGGCGTTTTTAGCTCACTTTCGTCGGTCGAAATGAAGGCGGACCTAGCGGGCATCTATGGGTTTCCCGACGCCGACCCGGCCGTCGTCGCCGAAGCCTGGCGTGTGCTGTTGGCCGGCAGCCGCCCCGGCACCGTGCGCGAGCTGGGATCGCTGAAGCTCAGTATCGGGACACGCTGTGTGGACGACCTGGTGGTGGAGGAGACCGACCCGCGACGTCATTCGTGGGGTATCGGTGGACCATCGGACGCGGAGCAGCTCGACAGCGCCGTTCCCCCCTGGTTGCGCTGCGACTACGATCTTGTCGATGAGCGCGCTACGCTGCGCACGGACCGCTATGGCTTCGCTCCGCTCTACTGGCGCAAGCTCGCTGGCAGCGTTGCCTTCTCCACCTCGGCGCTGCTGGTTGCGTGCCTTCCCCCAGCTGCAGAAGCAGATCGAGACGCCATCGCGGAGCTGGTCGCCTTCGATCACCTACTGGGCGTGCGCACCCTCGCTCGAGGCGTCGCCGCGCTGCCGCTCGGCCACCGTCTCTTGCTCGATCGGAGCGGCGCTAGGCTCCAAAGGCACACCGGCTACGGGGACATCCCACTCGACGCGGGCTTGAAGCCGCGCGACGCGCTGCCCGGCTTGCTGGGGGCCTGGCGCGACGGCGTCGCAGGGTTGCTGAAACACTCCGGGTCGCGCAGCATCGTGGTGCCCTTGAGCGGTGGTCTCGACTCACGGCTACTCGCCGCGACCGCAGCGGAGCTGGGTGCCTCGCTCGCAACCTTCACCTTCGGGCAGCGGCTGGAATCCGGCGGCGATCCCCCCGACGTGACGATAGCTCGACAAGTTGCCACAACGCTTGGGGTGCCGTGGCGCTTCCTCGAATTGAAGGATGGCTGGGTCTCGGACCACGCCGACCTCGCCTGCCAGCTCACGGACGGTCACCTGAACGTGCTCCACTCCGCCGGAGTCAGCTTCGGCGACGATTTCCAAGGCAGCTTGCTGAGGCTCGATGGCCTGGCCGGCGACATCGTGCTCGGTGGCAGCGCGTTGTTGCCGCCCGTGTTCCGCGAGACTTCGCCGGCGGATCGCTTGCGGCGCCTGTGGCGCGCGCGTTCCGCGATTGACACCGCGGCGTGGCGCGAGCTCCTGCTGCCCGACGCGCACCGCGACCTCACTGCGCGCGCGCGCGCCGCACTCCAGCAAAGTCTCAGCGACGTCACGGCCGAGCTCGAACCTACGGACCCACGCTGGCTCGATTTCTGGATCCTGCGAAACCGCATCCGCCGATTCACGACGAATGGCGCCCTGCTGTGGCGCCCCGTCGCCGAATCCGCGTTTCCCTTCTTTGCCGTCGACTTTCTGGACCGTCTGCTCGCCCTTCACCCACGGCACCGAGTCGACGCGCGTCTGCAGGCGCTTTTTCTGCACCACGGCTATCCGGCGATGGCGCGCATCCCTTGGCAGAAAACAGGACGCCCCGTAGCGCGGCCTGGCTGGCGCGGGCGCCTCGCGCACCACGTGAGCCTGCGCCGGATGCCCCCCAAATTTCCCTTCTTCGACTTTGACGCAGCTTTTCGCCGCACGGCTGGGGAGCAGGAATTCTTTCGCGCGTACCTGCTTGGCAGCGAGTCTCGACTGAGCGCGCTCGGCGTGTTCGATCCGGTCGCCGTGTCGAAGTTGTTCGAGCGCACGGTAGCCGGCGAGGCACAGGGGATGAGACACCTCAGCCTCCTGCTCACGCTAGCGCTGGCTTCCGAGCGGCGTGCTTCAGTCGCTTCAGTCTATTGACACGGATGCGCGAGGTCCCGACGTGCTGCACCGAGTGAAGGTGCGCCGCGAGCGGCTCGCCGTTGGCGAGGTGGTCGAGATCGAGATTTTGCGACCGAAGGCGCTACCGACAATCACCACGTCCGCTTCGCCACGCTGAACGAGCAGCCCAGCTGCATTGTGCAGCCCGCTGCCCGCCGTGCAGGCATACTGGGGCGCGGTGCGGGTGGCCGAGTCACCGGAGGCGTTCGTCGAGCAGTGTGACGCGGCCCTGGCCGAGACCGATCCAGCAGCCCAACAGCGACGCCTGGAGTTCGCGAAGCAGAACAGCTGGGATTCCAGGGTAGGCAAGCTGCTTAGCCTCGTGGACGCTGCGCTTGGCGCCTGAAAGCCCCGCTGGGCCGGCTGGGGGTACGGAACCCTCAGTCCGTTCAACTTGCAGCTGCTTCAAATGCGCCGTACGGAGCAGCCCTCAACAAACGAGCAAACTTTGAGCGCCATCCTCGCCATCTTCAACTTCATCCGCCACATCGATAAAGAGCTCGTTCACATGACGCAGACGATGGGGCCCATGCTCTACGTCGCGCTGTTCGCGATCGTGTTCGCGGAGACGGGTTTGGTCGTCGTGCCCTTCTTGCCCGGTGATTCACTGCTGTTCTCGGTCGGCGTGTTGTGCGCCATGGATCCCGTGCGCTTGAACCTGCCGGCGGGTGGTTTCATGCCGTCGCTGCCAATCACCATGGCGGTGCTGTTCGTGGCGGCCGTGCTGGGCGACGGGGTCAACTACCACATTGGCAAGGCGCTCGGCCCCAAGGTCTTCAGCAGCGAAAAGTCGCGGCTCTTGAACAAGAAACACCTGATCAAGACCCAGCTGTTCTACGAAAAGTACGGCAGCAAGGCGATCATCATCGCGCGCTTCGTGCCCATCGTGCGCACGTTCGCTCCCTTCGTGGCCGGCGTAGGCCAGATGCAGTACCGGCGCTTCGTTTTGTTCAACATCGTCGGCGCGGCGGTGTGGGTGGGCTTGCTGGTGCCGCTCGGCTACATTTTCGCCGACACCGAAATCGTGAAAAAGCGCTTCGAGCTGGTGATCTTCGCGATCATCTTCCTGAGCATCCTGCCGATGATCATCGAAATCGGCCGCGAGTGGTGGAAGGCTCGCGCCAGCGCCCGCGCCGCCCAAGGCTGAGCGCGGCTCAGGTCGAAAGCAGGCCCGGAATCGGTCCGGTGCGCGGGTGCGCGGACTTCATCGGCCTGTACGGAACGACGCCAGGCGCGCGGCAAAAAGCTGGAGAGGGCCGCCGTGACGCACGTTTCTTTGCCCGTCGCCAAGTCGCAGCTGACGAAGCTGCTGCGCTTGGCAGGCGACAGCGCTTCGGCCGCCAGCTTTTTTGCGGCGTCGATGTAATACCCGAGTGTGACGTCGGTCATGCTGAGCGCAGCCGCGACGTTGTCGAAACCGTGGGCGGTGTCGTCGGGCGGAAAATTTTCGGAGAACGTAAGCTCGGTGCCGAGTACCCGGCTGACATAGGTGACAGCAGTCCGATTCACATAGGTGACACGCGACGCCGGGTCGAGGGTCGCTCTCCAGAAGGAGAGTGAATGGCCTGGAAGGAGCGCTCACGTATGGACAAGCGGGTATTGCTGGTTGGCGAATACATTAAGGGTGAGAAGCCCATGACCGAGCTCTGCCGCGAGTTTGGAATCAGCCGAAAGACGGGCTACAAATGGGTGGGTCGCTACAACGAAGATGGCGCGGCGGCGCTCGAGGACCGTTCGCGCGCGCCGCTCTCGCACCCTAGCCGAATCGCTCCTGTCGTGCTGGAAGCGCTCGTGCAAGCGCGTCGGGCGCACCAGCACTGGGGCGCCCGGAAGATATTGGCCTGGCTCGCGCGGAAGCAGCCATCGCTCGCTCTGCCGGTGGCGAGCACGGTAAGCGACGTGTTCGCTCGGTACGGGCTCTCGCGGGCGTGCCACGCAAAGCGGCGGACGCCGCCGTATACCGACCCGTTTGGCGAAGCCGACGCAGCCAACCGAATCTGGTGCGCCGACTTCAAGGGCGACTTCAAAACAGGTGACTATCTGCGGTGTTACCCGCTCACGATTACCGATGCCTTCAGCCGGATGCTCCTGCGCGGCACGGCGCTGAGGTCGACGAAGACCGTCCGCGCTCGGCCAGTCTTCGAGTCGGTGTTTCGCGAGTACGGCTTGCCTGAGCGAATCCGCACGGACAACGGCACCCGTTTTGCGAGCCGCGGCGCCGGCGGTTTGTCGCGGCTTTCGATCTGGTGGGTGAAGCTCGGGATTCGCCATGAGCGCATCGAGCCGGGCCACCCAGAACAAAACGGGCGACACGAGCGAATGTACCGGACGCTGGAGCAGGAGACGCTGCGACCACCGGCGTCGACGGCGCGCACACAACAGACGCGCTTCGACGCGTTTCAAAAGGAGTTCAACCAGGAGCGCCCTCACGAGGGTATCGACGACGAAACACCCGCCTCGCGCTATGCACCGTCCGAGCGCGAGTTCCCGCGTCGACTCGGCACCATCGAGTACCCAGCTCACTTCACCGTCCGCAAGGTGGCAGCGAGCGGGCGCATTCGCTGGCGCAGCGCGCTGGTGACGATCGGGCA
>JAYUYU010000173.1:0-6992 GCA_043752365.1 Myxococcales bacterium
CGTGGCGCCATTTGGCTCAGCGTGAAGGTGGCGCCGCCCAGCACGCGAGCGACGCCGGCGGCTTCGTGCACGTCGTCAGCCGCGTAGCGACGCACCCGCTCCGGGTCGCTGCGAAAGGTTTGGTAAACGCGTGCGCCGACGACGTACTCGCGTTCCGCGCTAGCCAAGCCGAAATGACGCGCCACCGCTTTCAAGCCGTGACCCGGCAGGTCGCGCGCCGAAAAGTCGTAACGGCGCACCGCGTCCATCGAGTCCAGCAGCTCGCGCCCTGGCAGGGTGTAGCGCGCACGCCGCAAGCGTTCGAGCCAAGCCGCGCCCGCTTGCCCGAGCCGTGCACCGCGCGACGCCGGGCGAAGCGCAAAGTCGACGTTTGCCTTGCGCCCCAGTGCCAGTCGCACCCGCAGCCGTTCGGCGCGTCGCATCAAAAACGGCAGATCGAAGCCGTGCAAATTGTGATTTTCGATCACGTCCGGATCGTGATGGGCAATGCGGGCCGCCAGTCGTTGCAACAGGGCGCTCTCGGACGCGTCGTCGTCTGCGGCGGCTTCCAGCAGCTCGGGCTCACCTTCCGGAGAGCGCAGCGCGATCAGGAAGACCCGGTCGACATCCGGGTCCAAGCCGGTGGTTTCCAAATCGAACTGCAAGCGCCGCACGTCGTCGAACTCCAAACCGCGAAAGTAGGTGCGTCCGGTCGAGACGAGGTACTGCTCTTCGGGCGGCAGCAGCAGCAAGGCGTCAGCGCCCAGCTCGCGCGCGCTCGAAATGGGACGCCCCAGCCGCTGGCTGGCTCCGCGCAGCACCGCCGAGCGCAGCGCGCGGGTATCGGGCCCTCGCACACAAAAGCGAAGCCCCGAGGCGCCTTCAAGCTCTTCGTACGTGAACGCGCCGTCGGGCATGCCCGGGACGTGCGGAACCAGCCGAGCGCCCAGATGCTGCAAGTCAACCAGCGAGGGCAGCAGCAGCCAGGGCCGAAAGCTCTCGACTTCGCGCAGCAGCTGCTTTCCCTGCGGCAGTCGCCGCCACACCAACGCGCGGCCGTCCGACTCTGCCCAGACCGAAACGATGCCGGTCGTCGTGTCCCAGCCGTGCAGCCACTCGTCCTCGGTCAACGTCAAAGTCGCCGCAAAGTAGCATCGACCGCCGGGCGAAGCTTAGCGTGCGATAGAGCTCAGTAGGCGACAACCGAAAATCGTGCGTCGCCTGAGCCATAAGGGAGTCAGTGCGTAAGCGCGCGCTCGACCGCGGCCACGAGCACGGGGTCGTCGGGCGTTAAATTGGGCGCAAACCTGGCGACGACTTCGCCGTTTCGATCGATCAGAAATTTTTCGAAATTCCAGGTGATCTCTTCGGGGGCACCGACGTCGATGCCGTACTTCACCAATTCGGCGCGAAAGTCGGTTTCAGGCACGGTCAGCGCGCTGGGTTGCGCGCGAATGAGTGCCGCGTACAGAGCATGCTGCCCTGCCCCTTTGACGACGATCTTGGAAAAGAGCGGGAAGGTCACGTCGTACTTCGACGAACAAAAGTCTTTGATTTCGGCCTCAGTGCCGGGCTCTTGCGCGCCGAACTCGTTGGCGGGAAAGCCGAGTATTTCGAGCCCCTGCGCGTGGTACTTCCTATAAAGCGCCTCGAGCGCTTCATACTGAGGGGTTAGACCGCACTTGGAGGCCACGTTGACGACAAGCCGCACCTTGCCGGTGTAGTCGGCCAACGACGCGGGTTGGCCGTCGACAGAGCGAACTGGGATGCTTTCTAGCGAGTTGGGCATCTGAACTCGAGGTTGTTGGGCCAACGCACCCCCGTGACAAGCCTTGAGCGCCTCGAATTTCTGGCAGCGAATCCGAGCCGATGTGCCATCGATCAAAGCCGCTGAATTGCGGCCGTTTGCGACTGCAAGCGCAGCGACTAGCGGGCGCCGCGAGTCTTGGCGGGCGCCTTCCTGGCGGGCGCCTTCTTCGCGGGCGCCTTCTTCGTGGATGCCTTCTTCGCGGGAGCTTTCCCGACGGGTGCGGGCTTGGCAGGCTGCGGGTTGCGGGTCCGAGGAACGTTAGCGCGAGCGTGGGCGGCCGTAAGTACGGTCGTGAGGGTTTTGACGTCAACTCGCTCGAGGTCGCAGCGGGTCCAGCCCATGCGTCCCCAACCGCCAGCAACGGGTGCAATGGCGAGCGGCGCAAGCTCGCAAAACCGCTGCTGCTCGTCCAGGTCGCACATGAAGTTCAGATCGGTGCCGGCCAGCGCCAGGGTCGCGAACGTGCGGCGCTCGGTACGAAAGGCGACACGCTTGAAATGCGGGTAGGCGCTGACGCCCTGCAGTGCGAGAACGAGGCTGCGAGTTCGTTGTGGTGTAACGGCCATGCGCGCAGGCTAGCGCGGTTGGAGGAGATCGCCTCGCGCGAAAATGTCCGCAGTTCTCCCGTCTTCGGCGGCTACTCCAGCTGCAGGCCAGAAACTCTAGCCCGTGTACGAATCGTCCTGTTCGATGCGCGAGAGCACCCAGTCGAATTCACCGGCCGTGACTTTGACTCGACAGTACTCGCACGTGCCGGCCATGCCGATGCGCAGCCCGGCGCCACAGTTTGGGCACGCCAAGTCGCCGCGCGACTGACCGCGGCGGGCGGTACCGCGAATCCACGTCCAATACTCCGAATAGGTACGCGTCCGACTGCGGCTACCGCTCAACAGCGTGCCGTCATCGCCGATGGTGTAGTCGATGCTGGTCGCGAACAAGCGCACCGTGATGGCGTCGTAGTGCTTGTCGCTCGTCACGTTGGCCAAGTCGATGCGCAAGATGCGCGCGTTCTCGGTCACGTTGCGGCAGCGCGAAGCGACGTACAGGTCAATCCAGTACAACATGGTCTGAAACAAGTTGTCCGATACGTAGGGGCGAATTTGCAGTGGGTCGCGCCCTGACCAGGCAACTTGCAGCGCCCCGAAAACGTGCGCAACGCGCGTCGTGAAGCTGGGCCAAGTCAAGCTCGGGTCGCGCTGCTGCATTTGCTGAAAGCGCGGCAGGGCCGAGTTGTCCGTGATGGTCGGCGAGTCGGTGCCGGACTCGGGTGTGTCGCCCGTGAGCAGCGGGCCACGCGGCTCGCGCGTCAGATTCACGAGCTCGGCGACCATCCAATCGAAGCGACCGAGCCCGACTTCCTGGCGACAGTAGTTGCACTGGCTACCCCGCATGGACTCGAGCGGGGCGCCGCAGTTGGGGCAGTCGAGTTTGTGCGCGCGCGAAAACGGACGCGACTTGGCCGTGGCCGCGCGCGTCAGCACGAGCTGGTCGACCACGTAATAGCGGCGTTGCTCGCCGCTCCGCGACAGCTCCATGAAGTTGGCTTCAATCTCCAGCTCGACCCGCGGGCCGTCGCCGTCGCTGCCCGTGAAATCTTCGTAGCGCATGGCGCCAATCACGATGCCCTGCACGTCCGCCAAGCCGGGGTCGACCAGGACGCCGGCTAGGCTTGGCTCCAGGTATGCCGCTAGCGGGGCCGTGCCGAGCGCGCGCGAGCGGTGGACGGACGCGTACAGCATGTAAACGAAGTCCTCGAACAGCACGATCGAGAATTCGGGATCGACTGCGCGCAACTCCTCGAGCTGGCTGCGAGGGCCGGAAGTTGGCCGCTCGAAGCTGGCTACCTGCGAAACATCGGTCGAGTTGGTCGACCAGGCCTTCATGCTGCGCTGAATGACGGTTCGTATCAGCATGCCCAGGCCGACGATCAGCAACAGCGGGATGCCGATGCTTGGGTTCTCGATGACCAGGAAGACCAGAATGTCGACCAGGAACCCGCCGTCGCCGCCACTACCGCCGCTGGAACCCGAGCCGCCGCTCGAGCGCGAGCCGCCCGAGTACGAGTGCCCGCCGCCCGGTCGCGCGAAGGCCACGCCCGCCAGCAGCACGCAGGCCAGTACGACGCACAGCAGCAGCAGCCAGTTGCGACGTTCCCGGCGCGACATCACTGCACCTCGTCCGCCAACTCGTTCACGTCGTTCGCGTGGCGAGGCAGGACGGCGCCCAAGAGGGGTCCCAGGCTCTCGACGGCTTGCTCGAAGGCTGGCAGGTCGCGGCGCTTGACGGCGATGGAAAGCGCGACGGCGGCCGCGTCCCATTGCGCGCCCAGCGCGCCCACGTTTACGCCCACGTCCGCCAGCAACAGCGCGCGCTGCTCGAACGTGGAGACGAACACCAATACGCCGTTTCTGCCTGCAGTTCGCGAAATGCCGAGGTCGTAAAAGGCTACTCGCGCGGCCTCGGCCACGCTTTTGGCCAACCGACGCTCGCGCACCAGACGGCGCAGCAGCGCAGACACGTTGTAAGCCAATGCAAGCCCCAGCCCAAAGCCGAGCGCGCCATCGAGCGCGATGTCCCCCACGCTGAACACCTGGGGCGTGACCAGCAAGTACAACACCACCGCGCCGCCCACGAAAAACCCGAAGTGGTAGGCAGGCACTCGGTAATCGCCCGAGCGGCGCCGCACCGCGACCACCACCTCGGCGGAGGTTAGGGCTTCCACGTTCTTCACAGAGCGGGCGGTGCTCTGCTTGGCTACGTCGCTAAAAAAGTCCGCCTCGGCCACGTTGGGGGCAGCAACATACTCGGTTCCGCCTGCGAGCGCTCAACCAACGGGCCCCCGCTTGATCGGCTTACTTTGCGGGGGCCTGGAAAATCTCAAGCGTCGACTTCGACCCGCGTTGCCAAACCACCATGCTTTCCTCGGCCCAGCGGGCGTTCGCCATCGTCGTGAGTGAATAAACGACCGGCACACGGGTTGCAGAGCAGGGTTGCGTAGCGCTTCTTCGCGGCGAGTCGCTGCTCGGCATTCAGCCGGTGCGCGCCACCGCCGACGTCGGGGATTTGCTCGCGTTGCCGATGGGCGTGGTGGCGTTGTGGCTTGGTCGACGCAGCAGCTCGAGGTTCGGAGTGCGCGGCGCTCAGGCGTCGGCGGTGTCCCACTCGACCTGGTAGCTGAGTCCCAGCTTCACGAACCACGTGGCAGTGAGTAGCCCAATGGGGATAACGGAACGGGGCGCCTTCGGTCCCGGCCATCGCATTCATCCTCGCGACGGGCGCGCGTTGGGGCGAGACCGATCGGGCTCGCCACCACGACATCCAGACCGACGCCGAGCGCGTTTTGCTGCGCGGCACTAAGACCGAGCTGGCCGCGCGCACGGTGCCCATCGTCGGCGCCGGCCACGACCTGCTAGCCCACGTGCTGACCTTTGCCCAGGGCGAGGCCGGGTTGCTGTTCCGACCGTGGGTCAACTCCCGCCGCGACCTCACCCAGGCCTGCGAGCGCGCCGGCATCCCGGCGGTGAGCCCCAACGACTTGCGGCGGACCTTCGGCACCTGGCTCCGGCTGCACGGCGTGGGGCCGCACTTCATCGGTGTAGGAATGGGCCATGCAGATTCGCGGATGGTCGAGCGCGTGTACGGCCGAATGCCCGAAGAAAACCTACGCCCGACGCTCAACGAGCACGTGGACCCGTGTAGCGCATACGGAGCAAACGCCGCCGGAAAGGGGCGACGTGAGCGACGTCTGAGACAACCCAAAGCCCCACTTTTTTCGCGATTTTTGGTGTCCCGGGACGGAATTGAACCGCCGACACGAGGATTTTCAATCCCAGAGCCGAGGGGCGTAACGATCAGGAAGCAGTTGGGAAAGGGGGCCCACGCGAAGGTGGCGTAGCGCATACGTAGCAACGCCCCGATCGGTGGTCAGGTCTGCTGGTAGTTGGCGGTTGCCAAGCGACAATCTCGACAGAGAAAAGCGTAGAAGGTGCCCTCGCCGTGTTCGACATAGTCCTCCGAGGCGAGCTGGCCGACAAACAGCATCGGCGCGCCGCACCCCGAGCAGTCCGGATACTCGGGGTCCTGGACCCAGCTCGGCATCCCACCGAGTTGAGAGCAGCCGTCGGCCACGCAAAGACGACGCAATCGCTCAACGGTCACGTGGCGCTGCGCAGCGCCGATGGGAGGGTAGCCCTCGACACGGGGGCATCGGGCGCTGCCGTCACGACGCGCGTAGGTCAGATAAGCGGCCTCTCCCGCGGCGGCCCCGGTCGGTTTGGCGCCCTTGGTGGGTCGTCAACGGGCGCACCGATCCTGGCCGGCGCTGGCAGCAGGCTCGTTGAGCCGGTGTGCAGCGCGCGGGGTGGCCCGTCTCTCCCCGTTCGGCGTCGACAGCCCCGGTTCAGATGGAGCTTCGCCCCTAGCGCGCGCCCTCAATGCGCGTCGAACAGCTCCGGCTGCGTTGGCTCGCCGAGCTCTCTGCGGATGACGACGCTCTTGAAGAAGGGCGGGCCTCGGGCGGGCGAGAGCGTGGGCGGCTCAGTCGGCTCGCCCAGCCAGGTGAGGTAGCGCTCGATGCCCGCGGCCGTGACGATGAAGGCGCGGAGCTTCATCCGCCCGCCGCAGCTGTCGCAATGCTCGATGTCGATTTTGAAGCTTCGCTTTAGTAATTCTCGCCATGGGCGATACCCAGAGCGATGTGTCGGCGGCCTTTCCTTCTTCGAGTCGCGGAGCGCGCAGTCCGGCTGGTGCTTCGTCGCGTTGCAGCTCGCACAGACCTCGTCGTCTTCAGCCGGCGCCGGTGGGGGCGGCACCACGCGCGAGCGCCACTTGCTGGCCGCTCCGAGGACCCCTGCGTACCTGACCGTATTGAAACGTGGCGGGGGTACCGACGCTGCCAGGCGCGCCAGAAAGGACAGCGGATCCAGCTCGAGCGCGAAAGTCCCGTCACTGAACGGCCGCTTCAGCACCAGACGCACCAGGTCGCCTTCGACCAGCTGGACGCGGTCCTGCGACACCGGCGGTCGCAGGATGTACCGGCACAGCGCTTCGCGACCTGCAGCGTCACTAGCGCTGGCGGTGGTCGCAGCGTGCAGAGAGAAACCCTGCTCGGTCGCGCACAGCGCTTTGGTCAGCCCCGGCTCGCTCCCCGCTCGCAGTTTGATGGGCTCTCGCTTGCGGAGCGTAGGACCGGCGGGCGCGCGAC
>JAYUYU010000174.1:0-2691 GCA_043752365.1 Myxococcales bacterium
AACGCGGCGGCTTCATCCAGCGTGAGCTCGAACAAAGACTCGGTCGGGTCGGCGGGCCCACCCTCTAAAATCCAGAGAAAAGGCGCCCCACCAAGCTCGAGTTCAGCAAGCAGCGGAACGGCGTCGGTCTTTCGCTCGGCGCGAGCGGGAGCAAAATACGCGCCTGACGAACGGGCGTAGCCTAGGGCCTCCAGAACGTGCACGTGCATCTCGTGCGCTCGTTCGAACCGCGCACGTCCGCGTTCACGGGCCAGCTCGTCGCGTAGCGTGAGCAGTGGGGACGCCAGCCCTTTGAGCTTCGACGCGGCGAGCAGCAGTGGTTCGCGCTGCTCCGGCGGCTGCTTGGCCAGATCACTCGGCAGTAGCGAGTGCAGGTAGTGCGGGCTGAAGAATTCGCCCGCGTTGTCGATCCCCAAAAGCTCGCTGGCCATCTCAAACTCCCGTGAACACTGCGACCAGGCGCGCGAAGGGATCGCTATTGGGGTCGACCGACAGGGATTGCAGGAGCTGCTTGTGATTCTCGTGTGTCCGTTTCACGCTTTCGGATTCTTCAAAGAGCCGCTTTTCGATGTGGCGCGGTGGTTTTGCTCCACGGCCTTCCCAGGTCGCGCGCTTTTGCTCGATGCGCCCCAGACTCTCGGTCTCCCAGCGCTCCAGCCGGCGAGTCTCAGCGCGCGTCCGCGCCACTATTTGCGCTGTAAAATGCTGTTTCCGTAGCGCGACCAGCTGCTCGCGGGCCAGCTTTACGGCGGCGGGGACGGCGGCTTGCAGCTCGGCCTGTCGCTTGCTGCCGGTGCCGGGGTTGACCAAAGGGCGGTCGAGCCCCACGCGCCGATTCACTTCTGCAAGGCCGGGCGGCAGAGCCGTGAAGGCGTTGCCCTCGAAGTCGAGGCCGAACCACTCAGCCGTCACCGCTTCGGACTCGTGGTTGTAGAGCAGCCCCTGCAGTAGAAACAGCGCCGAGCCACCCAAGCTGGGCACGCGCAGCAGCGGCGCCTCAAGCCGGGCGTAGGCCGACGCGAGCGCGTCAAGCACCCATTCGATGAAGGGATGCTGTTCCCAAAGCAGATGCCACTCGGGCCAGCGACCTTCGTCGTCGAGGGCCGCGCGAAGCTTGGTCTGCACCAAGTCTCGCCCCTCCACTAGCCGATACGGGGCGTTAGGCCCCGGCAGCGCTTCGCGCGGCAAGAACGGCTCAACATGCAGCTTGAAGGTTTCGGGCGCGTGCACCTCCAGCGTGCGGTCCTGCGTGCTGGCCTGCCACTTCAGGGGCTCCGGACCGATCACGGCATTCTGCTCCAGGTGCCGCAGCGCGGCCGTCACGAATTCCCAATCGGAGGAGAAAAGTGACTCGCTTTCAGTAGTCAGCGATTCGAGGCTGGGGGACTTCGCTTGCTCGGCTTCGACTTCGGCCAAGAGCGCGAGCAGGTCGATCGAGCCAGCGGACGACGCTTCGTCTTCGCCCCTCGCTCCGGAGCTCGGCCCATTGGTCTCGGGATCTGCGGCCCGCGCGCCCGAAAGCGCATCCTGCGCCACGCCCGCGAGCACGGGCTTGTCTGGTATCAGGACTTCGACGGGCACGCCTTGTGCGACGCCGCGCGTGATGGCGTCGTCCTCATCCTCGGCCACGTATAGACCGAGAAGCGCACCGGCATCGCCGAGCTGCCGCTCGACCTCGCGCTCTTTTTCAATCAATCGGTCGATGACCCGCTGGTCCGCCGTCGACTCCTTGGTCTGGGTTGCAAAGTAGAACAACTGCGGACGGTGATGCTGCCCGTAGCGATCCACGCGTCCGTTGCGCTGGGTGAGTCGGATCAGGGACCACGGCACGTCGAAGTGGACCAGGTGGTGGCACTGGTGGTGCAGGTTGATGCCTTCCGACGCGGCATCCGAGCACAGCAATAGGCGTAGAGGACTGTCCTTGCGCCCGAACGACTCGATAGTCTCGCGTTGCTCGTCGTCGTCACCGGTGCCAGCGGTGAAGAGGGCAACGGCGTTCTTCGACAGCTCGAAGCGCGCCACCAGTTCGCTTCCCAGCAATGTGAGTGTACGAATCCGCTCCGAGAACACCACGACCCGCGGAGATTTCGCCGAGCCGTCGAAGCCAATTCGTTTCAGCTCAGAAGCTAGACGCTCAAGCTTGCCGAACTTCGTCGCGGCCTGCTCCACCAGTCGCCGCGCTTCATGCAGGCCCGAAAGGTCTTCGTCCAGCACGGAGGCAAATGGGTGGCTAGAGGAACCGTCTTGCAATGCGGCTTGGGTGTTCTTAATGCGGGCGTCGATGGACTCAACGCATGCGGCGGGGCTCGAGCCTAGGGCCTTGATCAGAGTCCAGCGCAGCAGGGGATCTTCTCCGCCACGTTTGCGCCCTAGGCTGTGCAGTTTCAACGCGTGCACTGCCGAAAACGCCGCCTCTTCTTCCGGGGAGGCTTTCACGCTGACCGAATGCACTTCACGATCCTGAAGCTCGGCCTTCGCCTCGCTCTCGACGTCCTTCTTGAAGCGCCGGACAAACAGGTGCTTCACGTCATCTTTCGTGAACGAATCGGCGTCTGCGATGCTGGTCGGGTCCAGCATACGCATCAGGTTGGCAAAACTTTCTGGACGCCCGTTGTGCGGTGTGGCGCTCGTCATCACCAACGCATCGCATTGCGTAGCCAGCAGGCGTGCTAGCTCGGCGCGTTGGCTGCC
>JAYUYU010000175.1:0-6989 GCA_043752365.1 Myxococcales bacterium
ACACCGCTGCGGCACTCGCGGCGCTCGACGCCTACGACTCGACGTATCCGAAGGGCCAGTTGAAGCCTGAGGCGATGGCGCTACGGATTCGAGCGCTGAGTGAGAGTGGGAAACTGCCGGAAGCGCGCGGGCGACCTGGTGGGAACTAGCGACGCGCGCGGTTGCGGCCAGAATTTCAGGTATGACGCTGCCGGCCGCTTGTTGACGGAAGACTACTCGCCTTGCACGAGCAACCACGCCCTGTACAGTCCCCCGCAAGCCACCTCGGACGGGTACGAAGTCTTCTACCAATACGACGCCGTCCCGGCGGATTTTCCGCGATATCTCGGCGTGCCCGCCAACTACGGTACAGCGAGCGGGCAATACTCGACTCGCTCGCCGACCCTCCACGGCCGCCTTGCCGCCGTGCACGACCGCGCCGCTTCGACTTGGTTCCAGTACGACGCCCGCGGCCGCGCGGTTCAAACCGCCCGCAGGATCGGGGCAGCCGGCGGCTCGTCGGTCACCATCATCGGCACCCGCTACCGGGCTCGCTGGTACTACAAGAACACCAGCTTCGACGCCGCCGACCGCCCGGTCAGCGAAACGACGGGTGCAACGCAGCTCTTGGGTACCGACGGCACCAGCGCGGTCACCACCGAGTACACCCATCGAGGCACCGTCAAGTTGGTGGGCTCGAGCTACGGCCCGCTGGTCGACAAGATCGAGCGCGACGCCGAAGGCAAGGTGAACGAAGTCACCTACGGCGACATCGCGCACACCAAGACGCACTCCTCGTACGACACGCGCCGCCGGCTGAGCAGCGTACAGACTTACCGCAGTCCGCCGCAGCTTTGGTCGGCTACACCCGCCGCCTATTCACCGGCACCGACGCCGGATGCCGAGGTGCCGACCACCTTTCAGCCGCTGCTCGAAGACCTCGATTACAGCTACGACGTCGTCAACAACCCCGTCGAAATTCGCGATTGGCGAACGCCCGCAGATTGGCCCAATGGCTCGCAGCCCGTCACGCGCCGCTTCGAATACGACGACCTCTACCGTGTCACGCGCGCCGACTACGAGTACCCGGGCGGCAGCGATATCGCGGTCTCTCCGTACGCGGCCGAGATGTCGGGCCAGACCGACAGGCGGCGGCCACCGCTGGTTGGCCACAAGCTTCTTCCCAACCGTCCGCTCTGGCAAACCTACAACTACGACTGGCTCGGCAACACCACCAGCACGGACGACGACGCGCACGCGTTCTACGATCGTTCGCTCGGCGGCGTCGCGCACGGTGTTGCTAGCAAGCCGTATCAGCTGACGGCAGCCAGCCAGCCAACGAGCGCGGGCCCCAATAGCGGCAGCATCACCACGGTTTCTTACGACGAGGCGGGCAACCTGCTCGCCATGAAGGTCAACCGCACTGCCACCAGCTGCGATCTGCCCGGGAAGTGCACGCTGCATTCGATGCACTACGAGTGGGACGAGGTCGGACGCCTGTCACGGGCCAACCACCTCGAAGGTGGCACCGGCGTCAACCCGACCTTCTTCTACGTCTACGACTTCAGCGACGAGCGCGTGGTCCGCGAGGACGCCACGACTGCGACGCGCAAGCAAACGCTTTACATCTTCGATAGCTTGGAAATTCGCGGCACCGAGCTGCAGGGCAACCCGTCGGAGTACCCGTTAACCGCCGACAACGAAGTCCCCATTCTTGCGGCGCACGGCATGCGGCTCGGGCGCATCGTGAAGGAGCCGGACGCGGCGAGCGCTAGCTTCAAGGGCGAACCGCAGCTTTCCCTGGGCGGCAGCTTGCCGCAGGGTATGCACCTTTTTCTCGAGCTGGCGGACCACTTGGGGTCGACGAGCATCGTCGTTGATCATGCGACGAGCGAGCTCGTCGAAGCGCGGACATATCAGCCCTACGGCGCGACTGAGAGCGACTACAGGCCGGAGCGGTGGAAGGGGTTTAGGGAGGATTACGGGTTTACGGGGAAGGAGGAGGACGTCGAGGTTGGGCTGATCTACTTCGGGAAGCGGTTTTTGAGCCCGTATTTGGGGAGCTGGATTAGTGCGGATCCGTTGGCGGTGCACGTGCCGGGGAGGGCGGATCTGAATCTGTACGCCTACGTAAAGGGTGCGGTGCTCAAGAACATCGATCCGGTTGGGCTTGAGAGTTACTCGAACGAACTAGGCGGCGAGACAACGGTTACTCAGGCCAGTCCGGACGGTCCATGGGCGGCCGACACGATTCCGGAGGTCACTATCGAAGTCGGACGAGCTGGTACGAGTCCCGCGTCTCAAGGTGGGGGCGCCGGAGGCCAGGGGCCCGTTGCCTACAATCTCTCGGACGTCGAGAGCGCTTGGAAGGATGCCCAGCTTGAGTCGGATCTTACGGGGCGGCACGTCCCGGTCACGATTCCGTTCACGGATTCCAGTTGGCGAGCGGATGACTCCGTCGTCGGGGGAATAGAAGGTCGCGGAGCGACCGACACGGTCGTCCCGCATGAGCCCGTCGCCATTGGAAAAACGGTCGGACATTGGACGAATCCGTCGACCGGCGTGGCGGAAGAAATGCCCGAACTTCTAGAAGCGGGAGTGCCAAATCCCGGGCGAATCGGGATCGCTGCGGCCGCAAAGGCAGGAGGAAGCGTTCGTGGCATGGAAAACATCGCCAGGTTCGACAGTCTCGTGGAGGCTCGGGCAGCAGCGAGGCAGCTGGCTCGACTCGGCGATGGAACGGTCAAGTACCTGAGCGAGGTCGGACCAATGAGGGGGCAGGTAGTGGGTAGCGCGAGCCCTGACGGCCTTCGTGGCTGGCGAATCGATTTCGATCAGACCAAGGGATATCACGTGAACTGGTGGGACAAGGCCGACGGCGTGAAACGGTCCGATTGGACGTACGGAGCAAACATTATCAAGGGCGGGACGGAAGGGGACTTCTTGAACTTCCTTCAACACCTGCAGTGAGGACCAACATGACCAAGCACAAGACACCTCGCACGTGGCTGGAAGAGGGGCGGGCGGTTCGATTGCCAACGGCGATCTCGGATGTGTTCGATGACCATGTGGCCGCTCTCCCGTGGGCGGGCACGACGGGACTCGACTGGTCTCGCATGCCCGCGTCGCGTGAGTTCAGCCTCGTGGGCAAGTCGCCAGCGGAGGTCTACGCCTGGGTCAAGACGACGGGCCTCGGCCGTCGAAGCCACATGGTGATCTGGTATTCACGGACGGAGGGCGGGATCGTCGTGCCCCTTCGGGTGGCCGCTGAGGCTCTGGACGAGTTGTACTGGGACGCTCCCGGCGCGCGCTTTGCTTTCGGCGCCGTAGTCGAAAGCGGCGGCGCCTTCCAACCGTTCTTCGCAGATCTTCTTCAGTACGGATACGGCGATCTACTCGTCGCGACGTAAGGCAAACCCGTCCCGCACGACCCGCACAGACCCGTCCCGGGATGACCTGGCGAAATCGTAAAGGCTGCGTGTTAGGGGCCGAATTGACATCGTAGAGCTTTGCAAAACTGACATCGTAGAAGTTTGCGGAGATTTCCACGCTGACATCGCTGTTGCCGGCCGAATTGATGTCGCAAGCGATTTCCAAACTGACATCGTAGAAATTCTGGGCAAAGTCCGCGCTGCCGTCGCAATCCGCGACCGAAACGGTCGCAATCCTTCAGGTGAGTAGCACCCGCAAACGGCCAACGCCGTCGCAAGCTTGGTGAGGCTTACGACGGCGTTGGCCGTTTGGCGTTGCTCGCGTTGAGAGACAAACGTTCAGTTGCTACGACATGGCTGGCTGCCGCGCGACCAGTGGGGTGAGCTATTGCGGCAGGTCGGTCTCCTTGCGCCAGTGCGGCTGCAGCAGCACGCGGTTGACCTGCTTCAAGTCAACGACCTTGGTGCGATCGCGGACAGCCTCCAGCAGGGCTCCGAGGCAGATGTTTTTGAGACGCCGGAGCACGCCTTCGGACGAGCGCACGATGAGCGCGAGCGCGTCGTCGGTAAACGTGCTGTGTGCAAGCGCGACTTTGTCGAGCTCGGCGTGGACGAAGTCGCTGAGGCTATCGGGAGCCATTTTCTGCATCAAAACCGAGTAAGTGATGCGGTTTTTGATGTCCTCGTTGACGGTCAAGGCCAGGCGACTGAGCAGCTCGGGCTGGGCGACAAGCACCAAGCAGTGGTTTTTGGGGAAGTCCTCGAAGAGCAGGCGGATTCGGCGCAGCGCCGACACGTCCATCAAGTGCGCGTCGTCGATGATGGGGGCGAGCATCTTGCCGGCGCTGTTCAGGCGCCGCGCTTCCTCGATGAGGCGCTTTTCGCAGCGAAAGTCGACGCCGTCGGTTTCGATTTGAAACGCCTCGCACAGGATGCGCAGCGTGCTGTGGTAGGTGTGCAGAGTTCGGTTGACGACAGGCGTCATGATGCGCTTGGGATCGTGTTGGCAGAGCGCGTGCTTGATGACGCTCTTGCCCGTGCCGGGCTCGCCCACGATCACGCACAGGCCGCCCTGCTGGCAGTGGACGCGCAGGGTATCGAGCACTTCGCGCTGGTGCGGCAAAAGGGCCAAATGCTCCGCTGAAAAGGGGTTCTTGGCGAGACCGAAATGGGCGCGAATCATGACTCCACCTCGCCCTGCGACGCTGCTGCTGCGATCTTCTTGGACGGTTTTCGGTCATTGCCAATGAAATCGACGGGGCGGGCCTCGCCCATGCGCTCGCCTTTGAAATACACGATGGCGCGATCGAATTTCAAGCGATCGAAGCGAATTTGCACCTTGCGATTTCTGACGTCACGCGGCGCTTCGAAGCGGGTGTTCTTGAGGGAGAAGGTGTTGTCGGCCAGCACGGTGCGGTCCTGCTCGACGAAGAACAGCTCGTCGTTGACGTCGCCAGGGGGCAGGAAGCGGACGCGCGACAGGTCGAGGCCGAAGCGATCGATGGGCCGCATGCCCAGCGAGCTGTGCTCGCTCTGGTGGTACTCGTCTTCGACCCAGGCGGTGAAGGCGCGGTTCAGCGACGCGATGCTCGACAGGTCGAGCTGGCGGTTGAGGAAGCTCATCCTGACCGATCTGAAGAATCGCTCGATTTTCCCCTTCGCCGCGCCGTCGCGCACAGGCGTGTGACACAGGATGCAGCCAATGCGCTGACAAACCTGCGAGATTTCTTGCGACGAGTAGACGCTCCCGTTGTCGACATAGAGGGCTTCTACGAGCCCGCGCTTGTAGAGCGCGCTCTTAAAAGCCTTGAGCAAAGTCTCGGTGTTCTCGGCCAGGAAGAATTCGCCGTGGCAGCACACACGACTGGCGTCGTCGATGAAAGCGATGAGCTTGCTCTGCACCTTGCCCGCACCGTGCTGCACGTAGGGGCCAAACATCGTGTCGGCTTGCCAGAGCTCGTTGGCATGCGCTTTGGCGAAGGCGAGCCGGCGTTTGCCTTCGACCTCGGCGTCGGGCTTGAGCAACTCGTTCGCCTTGACGATGCGACGGAAAGTGTTCGGGGCGACCCGCTCGCGCTGCAAGAAGCCTCTCTCGATGCAGGCGCGGTACATGGCCGTCACGTTGTGCGGGCCACGAAAGCTGGCGCGCACTTGCTGGATGGCTTCGAGCAGCTCTTCCGGCGCCATCTTGCGGGTCTTGCCCTTGTCCGAGCGGGGCTTGCCGATGACGCTCGTAGTGCCGTCTTTCTTGTAGCGCGAGTACCAGGTCTGGATGGTGCGCCAGGTAAACTGGAAACGCCGCCCGTCTTCGTCGAGAAACGCCTGCTCACTGACATGCCGGATGCGCGCGACGATGGTGGCGCCCGGCGCGGACTCGATGGCGCCCAGGACGCGCATTTTCAAATAGCTGCTGACTCGTTGCATGCAACTGCTCCTTTCGGACGCATTTGGCGCCCGCCTCGCAGCAGTAGGACCACTGAGGCTCGGAGCCACATCGCCGTTTGGTGTTGTCGGGCTATTCGACTCCGGTGCTGCCGAGTCGCTACGAGCGCAGTGCAGCCGGGCGCCACGACACCCGAGCCCGCTGGCGGCGCGTCGTCACCAGCGCCCGCTGGCGAAAAATCCGCGCTGCGTGTGCGCCTGAAACGCCGCGAAGAGGTCCGCCTCGCCCTCGGCGGCCACCAGCTCGAAGTGAGCGAGCAGCTGCGAGAGCGGCTGACGCGAGGAGCAGGCGGGCGCGGGCGTCTCGCGACACAGCCGCGCCCGCAGCGCGCTCTGCGCCGCCTGAAGGCGCCGCCAGAGCCGATAGCCGCTCGAAAGCGAGAAGGCGCCTCGCGCCACGCCGAGCCACGCGGCCCGGCGTGTCACGCCGCCCAGCACCGCCAGCGTGAAGCACAGCAGCGTGAGCGTCCGGACGACGAAGCCGGCTAGCACCGTCGTCAACGCCACCGAAAAGGTCCGGCCGCAGCCCCGGCGCAGCGAGCGATCCGAGCAGAAAAAACGCCGGCCCCGCACCACTCGCTCCGAGCTGCGTTCCGCGTAGCCTCGCAAAAACCCGTGGCCGATGAGCGCCCCACAGCGCCGGCAGTGCGGACACGCCACGAGCTTGATGCCCAAGAGCAAGCCGAACAGGGCGGGTTCGTCTCTCGCGAAGCGCGGTGCGCTGAACGCCGATGCCAAGGGCCGACCGCCCTAACGGCACGCGCAGCCCCCGTCAAAGCTCGCTCGGAATCCGCGCCTCAGACCGCTTCCGCGAGGGCCGAATTGTCGCGGTGTTCGAAGTGCCTCTCGCCCATGTCAGCTCGGCCGAAATCAGCTCCCGATTGCGATGGGAGGGCGGCCTCTAACACGTTGCGGGATTCAATTCCATCGTTGCTATTCGCCATCGCGGACCCTTTCCGAACTTACTCTTCGGGGTCCGGTTTCGACAGGGGGCTACGTCAGGGTCTGCTTGCGTGCGGCCAGGTCCGAGAAGCGATAAGATGCACGGCATGCACGTTGCTCACGTAAAGAACGGACGACTCACGCTGGATGAGCCGACGGATTTGCCCGAAGGCAGCGTGGTGCCGCTTGAGATTG
>JAYUYU010000176.1:0-2689 GCA_043752365.1 Myxococcales bacterium
CGTCAGAAGCGGACGCCTATGTCGCGCTGTTCAGCAAGGGCGCGGCGCTCGACGCAGCGCGCGCCTTCGCTAGCGGGATGAGCCTCGTGATTCAGACCATGCTGCAGTCGCCGCATTTTCTGTACCGGGTCGAGAGCTCGTCGCAGCCGGACGGGCCCCGCATTTGGCTGAACGGGTACGAGCTTGCCACGCGCCTGTCGTACGCCATTTGGAACACGACGCCGCCCAAAGAGTTGCTCGCCGCTGCCGGCGCAGGTCAGCTCGCCACGCCTGAAGGTCTGAAGGCGCGCGCCACCAGCATGCTCTCGGATCCGCGCGCCGCCACCACGCTGGCGAACTTTCACCAGCAAACGTTCCGCACCGGCGTCTATGGCAGCCAGAGCAAGGACGCTCGCTTCGCCTTCGATTCCACGGCGCTCGCGCCGGCCTTGCAAGAAGAGTCGCGCTTGTTCTTTGCGGACATCGTGGCCGCGGGCGGCGGCATTCGCGAGATCCTGACCCAGCCGGTCGCCTACGTGAACGAGCAAACCGCCCCGTTCTACGGCCTTAGTGGCATCACGGGCACACAGCTGCAAAAGGTCGAGCTCGATCCTACGCGCCGGGCGGGTTTGCTCACGCAGGTCGGTTTCTTGTCCCAAACCGCCAATCGCACACTGACCGATCCGGTGCATCGCGGCCTAGCCGTGCTGCAGGAAGTCTTGTGCGACGATCCGGATCCGCCCCCGCCCATCGATATCGAAGCGCCCAGCGTGCCGCCCGGCATGACCACGCGCCAGACTTACGAGCAGGCTACGGCTTGTGGCCCTGGCTGCCACGACACGCTGATCAATCCGCCCGGTTTCGCGTTCGAGCATTTCGATACGGTGGGGCGCTGGCGCGACGACGAGAGCGGCTTGGCCATCGACGTTTCCGGCACCTTCGGCGCGCGCGTCGGTTGGTCGCAAGAAGGCAAACGCATCACGCCCCCGATCATGCTCGAGTTCGACGGCGCGCCAGATCTGTTGACGCAGATAGCCGACCTGGACCGCACGCACGAGTGCTATGCGCGGCATCTGCTCCAGTTCGTGCTGGCCAAGCCGGTCACGGGCGAGGAGCTCGGCGCCGGCACGCTGCTCGGCAAACACTCCAAAACCGACGGCGCAGCTCAGGGCATTCTTAGCAAGCTCGTCACGCTCAACACCTTTCGCGCCCGCGCGGCGGATCCCCAGTAGGTCGCGACATGCAGATCCATATCCCAGGTTTCAGTCAGAAGCGCGGCATCTACCGGGTCAACCGCCGGCTGCTCATCCGCGGCGCGGCGGGCGTGTTGGTAGGCCTGCCGCTGCTCGAGGGCCTTCTGCCCAAGCAGGCAGAGGCCCAAGAGGTGAAGCTGCCCTACGCCATCTTCTTCCGCCAGGGCAACGGCGTCGCTCAAGGCCAGAGCGGCATGGAAACAGATCGATTCTGGCCCACCAAGCTAGGCGCTCTCAGCACGGCGTCGATGCAGGCCGACGGGGACCAGGCGGTCAACGTGCTGGCTGATCACGCCGACAAGCTGCTGATCGTACGCGGCTTGAAGTACGACGGCCTGGGCGTGGACGTCGGTTGTGGTCACTCGCGTGGCGGCGTGCTGTGTCTGACCGCCGCCAAACCCGACGGCAGAACGATCGAGAAGGCGCTGGCTTTGGGCGAGTCACTGGACAACCGCATCGTGCGCGAGCTGCAGCCGGCCGGGCAGGAGCCGCTGACGCTGCGTGCTGGTCCGCGCTCAGGCTACTTGGACGACGTGCTCTCCTACCGTGGCCCGTCGGATCGGCGCACCGCCGAGCAGAATCCGTACAACGCCTACAAGGCGCTGTTCGGCGTCGAAGACGGTACGGTAAGCGAGCAGGAGCTGATCAAGGAGCGCCGCACGAGCGTGAACGACTTCATCCGCGGCGAGCTCGGCACGCTGCTCCAAAACAACAAGCTCAGCCAGGACGACCGCCGCCGCCTCGACCACCACCAGCAGGCGATTCGTGATCTCGAAACTGGCATGAGCTGCAAGCTGCCCCCCGAGCTGCTCAGCCCCATCTCCGGCATCGACGCCAAAGACTCGCTCAGTAATGATTTGGTCGACGACGTGACCCACATGCAAATGCAGGTCATTGCGCTGGCCGTAGCTTGCGGCGTATCGCGCACGGCGACCCTGCAAATAGGCAACGGCAACGATCAGACGCAGTATTTCATCGGCGGCGAACGCTACGAACGCTTTCACCACATCTCGCACCGCATCAACAGCGACGGCGGCCAGGGCTCGGGCACGGCCATCGCCGATGCGGATCTGAAGCACCACAACGTCGACAAGCACTTTGCCGGCTACTTCAAGTACTTGATTGAGCAGCTCAAGTCGTACGCCACGCCGACCGGCACCGTGCTCGACGAGGGCGTAGCGGTCTGGCTCAACGACCTGTCGTCAGGGCCGCCGCACGGCTCGAACAACCTGCCCTACGTGCTGGCTGGTGGCGCCGGTGGCTTCTTGAAAACGGGCCAGTATGTAGAAGCGGCAAGCGGTAAGGACTACCTGACGCACAATCGCTTTCTGAACACCATCGGCGCTGCCGTGGGCTGCAAGAACGAGAGTGGGGCGCCACTGGACGATTTCGGTGACGCCAGCCTGCCCCGCGGCCTGGTCGACGCCATGCTGGCGTAGCCCTGGCGAAAAATCCGA
>JAYUYU010000177.1:0-2688 GCA_043752365.1 Myxococcales bacterium
GACGATTCTGCTCTGCACGCCCACGTCCGTTCTCCAAATGAACTCGATCAGCAACGCGTCCAGTCGCCTTGATTAGTCGGCATCACCGGCTTCAATGCATCGGTTCCGCCCTTCGGCCCGGACCCTTTGTTAGGTTGCCGTCAACAGCGCAGCAGTTGCGCGTTCTAGCAACTCAGCGGTGACATAGAGCCGGCCCTTGTTGGGCAGCTGTTCGAGCGCTTGGCGTGCTTCGTCGACTGGAACACGTTTGCTTCGCGCCGCTTCGAGAATCAGGCCGATCGTGCCAACGGCCGCGAGCCCGACCGATAAGCATGCTCGGCGGGCTGCAGCGTCGTCCGTTAGTAGCAGCGAGGCTGAGTGCTTCAGGGCGAACGCGATGGCTCCCGTCTCACCCGATTGCAGCGAGAACCTCGCTTGCAGTGCCAGGTCTACTTCGACCGCGGGTTCTCGCTCCAGGCGCGGGTCGGCGAGCGCCTGAGGCGCATACTGAGCGATCTCAGTCCACACTTGCTCGACCACGTGAATCTGCGTCGGCGGCAAGCCCCACGACAGACACCCGATCCAGTGAAGGTGGAGGATGGGGCCGGCGTCTGCGACGACGATCACGGCTCGAATCGATGCCCGGTGGCCCAGGCGATGTCAGCGAGTACGCTCGTCTCAGCGACCGGCTCGCTCTCGAACGGCCGCGTAGCCGCGAGCGACTCGGGGGCGACGATCACGCGGACCTCGGCGCCCTCCGCTAGGTGCACGGACGCCGGAAGCTCAACCTTGCCGTCCTTGACTACGCCGACCACTTCCATGCCCAACCCTATCACTTGCCTGCCAGGGCGCCCTGAACGGAGCTCTCGGCCTGAAAAACCGTGGACTTAGGTGGCGCACCCCTGGCCGCTCGGGTTTCGGGACGGCCGCTACGCCACCCGCACCTCAATCGGCACCGTCAGCGCAGTTGTCCACGTGTAGTTGCGCCCCCGCGATTTGAACCTCCGACCTCCGGGCAGTCTGCTCGACGGCCCGTCGCTCACCCCCGCGTCATCCGCCAAAGTATCGCCACAATCCTCTCCGCCAACTTCATCGCCGCCGCAGCGTCCCCCGCCGTCACAATGCGCCAAGCGACAGCCTGGCGCAGCGCATGCCGCGTCTCGCCCGCGCTGCCCGCAGCCGTAAACAGCCGCGCTCGCCTATTCCCCGGATCACTGAACGCCGCCTCCGCACAATTGAGCCCAATGCTACTCGCCGCGCGCCGCAACTGATCTTCCAACGCCTTATCCCGCTGCCGAATGCGCGGCATCAACGGCACCAGCGACTCGATCAACTGAAGGCTCAACTCTTCGACTTGAAACGCCATCGTGAACTCCTGGTCTTCGGCCTCGCCCGCTTGCGAGCCACCACCAACCCCACAGCAGTGCGCGCAGCGGCAGTCGAGGCTGCGAGCGCTCCGCGAGCACGGGCGAAGCCCGCTCGGCCTCGACGGCCGCGAGCACACTGGTAAACTCACCCCCCCCGAGCAAGCCAGCCGCACGTCTCGCCCCGCCGCAGGCGCGCCCCTTCACTGGCCGCAGGCCGCTCACCTGATCCGCGCCGAAGGCGCGTTCACGTCCCCCGGCCGCAGGCCGTCACCTGATCCGCGCCGAAGGCGCGTCCACGTCCCCCCGGCCGCAGGCCGGCTCACCTCATCCGCGCCGAAGGCGCGTCCACGTCCACGTCTTCCGGCCGCAGGCCGTCCACCTGCACGGCCACGTCAACGGCCCCGCTCGCGCCAAAGGCGCGGCGTTCCCACCGCTCCGCCACGCTCGTCTCCTCTCGTCTCAAGCGCATCGGTTGTACCGTGGGACGACACCGCAGCCTTCTGCAAGCTTGGCCGCATCTCGGCAGCCCTCTTCTCTCTACGTCCCCCGCAGCCTCTTGGCCAAGCGCTGCATGGCGCGCGTGTGCAGCCGGCTTGCCCAAGACTTGCTGAGCCCCAGCGACTGTGCGACGTGGTCGAAGCGTTCACCTTCGAGATAATGACGGCGCACCAGCGCGGCTTCTTCGCCTGGCAAGGTGGAGATGGCGTCTTGCACGAGGGCCAAGAGCTGGACACGCGACACGGCTTCTTCGGGGTTGTCGGCGGTCGAAACCTGAACTTGCTCGCCCTCTTCACCGACGCCCGTGGGGGCGATGAGCCCGACCGTGATGGCGGCGGCCATGGCGGCCAAGTGATCGGCCAAGGCTTGATCGGCTTGCGCTCGCGTCGCGCTACCGGGCGCCGTGAACGTGTCGTCAGCCGCGCCCTCGCTCACCCGCAGCGCGGCGGACATGCCGTTCAAGCGCTCGTAGGCGCGACGCGGTAGCTGGGCGAGCGAACGGATGCCGTCGATGATCGAGCCTCGGACGCGGAAATTCGCGTACGCACGGAATGGGACACCACGCTCGCTGTCGAACTTGCGCGCGGCGTCGAGCAACCCTTCCCGACCAAAACTACGCAAGTCGTCCAGTTCGACCACTGGCCCCAGCGTCCTTGCGACTTGGCGCGCCACGATGTCCACCAGCTCGAGCTGAGCTTGAAAACGTTCCAGAACCTCGGGCGCGTCGGGTGCGCGGGCGCTGGGCGCGGCTGCTGTGGTGCTCGGCGGCGTCGCCATCCAAACCGAGATCTATCAAATCGCGGACGTGCTGGGGTTTCGAATCAGGCCGAGGCGTGGCATATTG
>JAYUYU010000178.1:0-6985 GCA_043752365.1 Myxococcales bacterium
GAAACCTTTGGTGCTTGCCACCGGTTGCCTTCCTCGATGCTTTGGAGGCTTTGCTAAGACCGCCTATTTGCCCGCGAACGCTAGCAATTGGGGGCTAAACCCGTCAACAAGCGTCTCGCATTTCAGCCACGTCCGCGTCTCGGCCCACCGCGTCATTCCACCTACATTTCCCCGCATCCAGACGCTGCCGGCCGGAATTGGGTCGCTCCCAGATTTTCTCACAGGGAGATCGAGAGATCAGGAGTCCTGCGAGCGAGCAGGTTGGGCGCAGCGCCGTTGCGGCATTTGCGTCGCTACTAGCGTAATCGGTACGGCGTCGCCTTCTCGCGCAGTTGGCATGGCCCGGCGTCGCACCCCGCGACGGAAGTGACTCGACGAGGTGGCTCCCCATTGTCAGGGCTCGCACGACTCCTGATCTCCCGATCTCCCTGTGAAATTCAGGGAGACGATTGGAGGCGCGCGGCCCTTATAGCCGGCGGTAGACGCCGACGACTTTGCCGAGGAGCATGGTCGACTTGAAGTCGCTGGCACGCACCAAGATGGGCGCCATCGAGCCGTTGGCGGGCTGGAAGCGCACGTAGTCGCGCTCGGGGTAGAAGTACTTCACCGTCGCTTCGTCGCCGATCAGAGCGACCACGATATCGCCGCGATCTGCCGTTGATTGCTTCTTCACGAAGATGTAATCGCCGCTCAAAATGCCGGCGTCGATCATCGAGTCGCCCGCGACGCGCAAGCCGAAAACGTCGCGGCCGCCGCGGACCAGCATGCGATCCACGCGAACGGTGTCGATGACGTTCTCTTCGGCGTAGAGCGGCAGGCCGGCAGCGACGCGGCCCAGGACGCGCACTTCGATCAAGTCGTCGTCGGTGAGCTTGTTGGCTGGCGGGGGCGCTTGGTCCTCGACGATCTTCAGCGCGCGGCTCTTCATGTCCTCACGCGTGAGGTAGCCTTTGCGCTCGAGCGCACGCAGGTGGTCGTTCACGCCATTGGTGGAACGGATGCCCATGTGCTCACCGATTTCGCGGAGAGTGGGCGGGTAGCCTCGGTCCTCAATCGACGAGCGAATGAAGTCGAGGGTTTGTTCCTGGCGTTTCGTCAGACCCTGCATGGCTCGCGGAAGATACTGAACGGGTGTTTCCGCGTCAAATTCCGTGCGGCCTAAACACGCACCCAGTACTGAAAACGAAGTAATTTCGATAGTTTAGCTTTTTACAAAACGTTGTTCAGAGGTCGTCCACAGCTAACTGTGGGGACTTCCGGCCGGCCCAGCCCTCAGAATTTTCCGGAAATCGACAGGAACGTCAGCTTCTCGGTCGTCTCGCGCAGGCGACCGACCAGCATGCGGACGATGCTCCAAAGCACCTCATAGGCGAGGTCCTTGTGCAAAAAGAGCAGGTCGTCGAAGCCGTCTTTGGGGATGGCGAGCAGGCGGCAGCGCTCATGCACGCGCGCGTCGGCCGAGCGCGGGGAGTCGTCCAGCAGCGCCATCTCGCCGAAAACCTGGCCTGGCCCGAGCACGGCCAGTGCCTCTTCGCCCATGCCGGGGACGTCGCGGCTGATACGCACCTTGCCCTCGATGATGACGTACAGCTTGTCGCCCACGTCGCCGTGCTGAAAAATCTTGGTACCGAGCGCGTGCGATTCCTCAGTAGCAACTTTGGCAATCAGCTCGAATGCCTGCGGCTTCAACCCCGCAAAAAGCGCGATCTTACTCAGCTGCTCGACGCGATCCATCTGGGCCAGAGTGTCGCACTCTAGTCTGGTAGTGGGCCGCGGGCCAAGAGGCCTCAGCAGCTCACTGGATGATGAACTTGACGAAGAAGGGCGCCGTCGTCCCGACGACTGGTTGGCCAAACTTGTCCAACGCAGTGGTGAAGACCTTGCGCATCGCGCACTGACGAGCCTGCGCGCCAAAACCGCTGCCGGGGTCTTGGAGGATGGCGACGGATTTGGCGCGGCCGTCCGGGCCGACCGTGACGGCCATTTGAACGCGGCCGAACTCGATTCCGTCCATTTGCGCCTCGTTCGGGTAGGGGCAATCGCGCCAGTCCCCAGTGGTGGCGGCGGAAGCGGTGCGGCTGAGATCTTTTTCGGGCGCCTTCAGCGCGGGTGCGGGTGCCGTGCCGGTCCCGCCTGGCACGCCGCCCGGTTGAGCCTTGAGGTCGCGCACCGCCGTTTTCGCGGTGCCGGAGCCGGAGGTTATGCCGCCACGGAACTCGCCCTCGCCCTGGACGAAGCCGTCACCGGTTAGATCGACAGGAGCGTCGGGATCCGGATCGGCGGTGAGCACTTTGCCAGCTTCGGCGGGGGCCGGCGGCGGGGGGGGCTCGTTGGCGGCTTGCGGCGGTGGTGGCGGCGCCTTCTCGGGCTCCGCTTCAGGTGGAGGAGCTTCCGGCGGAGGCGGCGGAGGCGGCGGAGGCGGCGTGTCGATGTCGATTTGCAGCTGCAGGTTGTTCTTTACGTACGCCGCTACGGATTCGGAGAAGTTCTCCATGTCGAACAGGTTGGCGGCGGCTTGGACACCAGCCGCGCCGTGTAGAGCAAAAGCGCCCAGCAGCCCCAAGATGGCGCCGATGCGCACGGCTCCTTCGCCCAGCGCCCAAACGGGCCCTAGCGGGTCCGTGCGGGAGGGAAGCGAGGGGGCGCTTGACTGAGTCATCGGTCGAACGCGCGCTACTTCTTCGGCTCGAGCGCGGGGGCGGGAATGCCCTCAGGCGTGACCGCGAAGGCGATTTTCGCGATACCCGAGCGACGCAGCAAATCAAGCACGTGGATTACTCGGCCGTGCTCGACCTTCCTGTCGGCGCGAATCACGGCGCGAAGATCCTTGTTCTTGGTCTTGGCCTTCTTGGCCAGGGGGACGAGCGCTTCGTCGTCGGCGACGGCGTCGGAGTCGATGCGCGTCTTGCCGTCGGCCGTGAGCTCGACCGAGAACACCGTCTGCAGCGCTTCGCCGCTGGCGCTCTTGGGCAAGTCCATCGGCATGCCCTGGGAGACGATGATGCGCGCCGTCACCATGAAAATGATGAGCAGCACCAGCGTCACGTCGACCAGGGGGGTGACGTTGATGCCTGCGATCAGGCCGTCATCGTCGTCACTTGCGCCGCCGGACATGGCTCAGTCGTCCTCTTCGCGAGCGGCCTTGCCCTTGGCAGAGCCTACCAGCGAAGGCGGGGGCTCGGCCGAAAGGTGCGCGAGCAGCACGTTGCTGAGCGCTTCGGTGTTGCCGAGCACGGCGCGCGTGTGGCGCTGGTAGAAGTTGTAGGCAGCCACCGCCGGAATGGCCACCGCCAGACCTATGGCCGTAGCTACCAACGCTTCTGCGATCGACGACATGACGGCGGTGGGGGCCGCGGCGGAAGCAGCCTGGGCGCCGCCGCCCATGCCCTGCTGGCCGAGCGCCTCGAACGCCTGAACGATGCCGATGACGGTGCCGAACAAGCCGATGAAGGGCGCGTTGTTGCCCAGCGTGCCCAAAAACGCCAAGCGCTGTTCGAGCTTCATCTTTTGTAGGGCCGCGGCGCCTCGCATGGCCTTCTCGGCGGACTTCACGCCGCGGTCGGCCTCGCGTAGCCCGGCCACCACCACGGCGGCTTCGGCGCTGGGAGATTTTTCGAGCAGGCCGAGGGCGCCCGGCAGGTCGTCGTCGCGTAGCTTTTCGCGAAGCGACTGGGCGAGCTGCGGGATGTCGTCGCGGATGGAATAATAGAACCAACCCCGCTCGAGCATGATCGTGACTGAACCGACGCTGAGGCCGATCATCAGCCACATCACCCACGTCGCTCCGAAGTTCGTCATCAGGTGCTGGAGCCACTCAACGAGATTCATGGGCGATGTTTCCTAAGTCTTCTTCCGGGTGGAGCTTTGGCCGCCCCGACTCCTAAGGCCCGGTAGCGACAATGAAAAGCCGCCGCGTTGCTAGCACATTCCCGAAAGCGCATCGCGCTTCCACATAAAACCGGCCCGAACGGCCACGTAGCGCGACGCCTGGCAAACTTAGCCGGCCAATCCATGCCCGAACGTTCGCCGGGGAGGGGCATGCGGTGCATTTCAGCCAATCGAGGGACCCAGATTTTTTTACAGGAAGATCGGAAGATCGGAAGATTTTGGGGGGGCGAGCCAGGGGAAGCCGAAAGGCTCCGTACAGTCAGCGGCCGTTAGGCATATGGCTCGACCCGAAAATTCTCGGCTTCTCTCGCCTTCCGATCTTTCGATCTTCCTGTGAAAAAATCTGGGTCCTCAGGCTGACGCCAGGTTTTCGTATTGGGCGAGGCCGCCCAGCTGGGTGGCGATGGCAGGGCCTACCCGACCTCACAACTCGTGGGGCATGAGATCGTAAGGAGACCGGAAGTACTGCTGCGGGCTGTAGGAACGGAAGCAGGAGACTCGGCGCGTGTAGACGTCGGCGTACAGGTCGACCTGCAGGCCGATGCTGCTCATCTCACTCTGCTCTTTGAGGAGTGAGCCCCAGTAGGGGTGGAAACGCTGTGAGATGCGTTCGGCGAGCAATTCGTGCTCGGTGGAGATGCTGCGCAGTTCGGCACGCACGCGCTCTAGCGCCCGTTTGACGCGCAGCCTTTCGGCGTCTTCGCTCGAGCCGGCAGCTGGAGGCACCTTCACCAACTCCTTGTAGTGACCCTGGAGGTAGCGCAACTCGTCCTCGAAACGATCGCGCGTTTCCTCGAGCAGGCGCTGACGGCTGAGATCTTCGTGGCAGGCCTCGTGCGCCGAAATCTCCTGATCCATCTCTTGGATGATCATGGCGGTTTGCCAGGACGATTCCTTTTTGGAGCGCAAGATGTCGCCGTAAATGTGGTCGCCGACGTAGAGCACGTTGGAGCCGGTAATGCCGACCATGCGCTCGAACTCGACCAGGTTTCCGCCCTCGTAGACCTTGCCACGCTCGAAACCGTGCCGGACGTTTCTGAGGACGTCTCCGTCGCGCTCCATCAGCGGCCGGCCTTCTTGGAACCAGCGCGGCTTTTGGGCCGCGCAAATCACGATTTCGAAATAGTGACGCCAGCTCGGGTACTCGGGCAGCGCTCCGCCGAGTAAGTGCGTCATCATCGTGTCGGTGTAGTGGAACGGCGAGTTGGTCAGCACGAACAGCCGCTTGCCGGCCGAGCGCAGCTTGTGCAGCGCTCGCGCTAGCTCCGGATCGCGATCGATGAAGCGCGGTAGATCGGCCGTGATGGCCTTGTAAACGGAGCCGTCGGCGTGCGCTTCGTCGATCGACGCGCGCACGTCGCTCCACAGCTTGTCGTAGTCCACCTTTTCGCCGCGCCGCTCGAGCTCGTCGACGACCGCGGCATACGAGGTGACCTCGCTGAGTGCGAACAGCGTGTCGATCCAGTGGTAGCGCGCGGTGTGCGGGCGAATCTTCTTGTGGTGATAAAGCTCGGTGATCTCCTCGCGGGTGAGTCGCCGCATGCCGTGGTAGCCGCGGTGCACCACCTTGTAGCGATCCATTTTCAGGATGTGGCCGTAGCGCTTGTCCACCAACAGCCCACGGATCGGGAAGCGCGTGTCGTAGCGCAGCTTTTTCAGGTAGGCGGGATAGCCGCGCTTCAGCATGCGGTCGATCATCAGCTCCACGCTGAGCGAATCCATCTCCTCTTGGCGGTAGATGGCGAGCGTGTAGTCCATGTCGAAGCCGACCCAGTCGACGCCGGACAACTTAAGGTCACGGTTCACGAAGACGCGGTCGGCGCGCGGAATGCCACGGCCGGCGTTGGATGCGGGACCACCACCCGGTAACGGAAGGAGCAGCTGACGGGGATCCACGAGAACGCTGGCGGTCAATTGAGGGTGCCGACCGGCTGCGCTTCGAAAACGCAGTCCATCGCTGATTTTTCACCCCCGGCAGGCCGCTGTCAAACTGAGCCGAGAAACGGGCGAGCTAGCTGGCGCGTTGCTGGGGGTGCTCGTTATCGAGGTGTAGGTTCGAGTAGCTCGAGCAGCGGCAAACCAGCGCTCTGGCCTCGATCGGCGGGCAGGCCGAATAGCACGCGCAGGGTGGGCGCGACGTCGGCGAGGTGGCGCGCGGCGGGTGACGCCACGAGGCCTCGCGCTGGAATGGCCCGACCGCTGGCGACGAGCCAAACGCGCGCCGACTCGGGGTAGGGCTGGCCGTGGTCCTTGAAGGTGGCCGCCCGGCCGTGGTCTGCGGTGACGAAGAGCGCCGTCCGCACGCCGCGCTTGCCGCGCTGCTCGAGCTCCTGCGCCAGCTCACCAATGTAGCGATCGGCTTCGCGCAGGGCTTCCAGATATCCGGAGTAGTTGCCTTGATGCGCGAACTCGTCGGTCTCGCCCAGGCCAACGAACAGGAAATCGGGCCGTTCAGCGCGCAGGTAGGCGAGCGCGAGCTCGGCGGTGAAGCGGTCGCGACGGAAATCGCCCGAGCCTGGCCAGGGCGACTCGGCTTCGGCCCGGCGCAGCGCAGCGCCGACGGCATCGCCGCGCTGGAACGCCGCGCGCGTGCCGCCGGCGTGCCTGCCTGCCGACACCGCGACGCGCTCGCTGCGGCTCGCGACGCGCGCGATGTCTGCCCAAGAGGTGACCACCGCGCTCTTCCACGCTCGCCCCGGTTGCTCGGCGAGCACGTCGACGATGCTCTTCACGCTGGTGCCTCGGCAAGCGTTGTCGAGGCAGCCGCTCGCAGCGCGGCCCGTAAAAATTTCGGAGTAGCCGGGCAGCGACACGAAATCGGGCCCCGAGGCGCTGATGCTGGCGCCGTGCCCAGGCGCCCCGAGCGCTGCGCCCTGGTCGCTCATCAGTCGGTGAAGGTTGGGCATCAGCTCTGCCGCGCCCTTCACGTCGCTGTTAGGTACGCCGCGCTCGCGCGAAAGCTCTGGGTCGACGCCCCCAAAAACTTCTTGAAAACGCGCTCCGTCGAGCGTGACTACGACGACTTGCACGGGTTCGGGCGGCCCTGCTCGCGCGCGGTCGGGTACGGGTGTCGACGCGCCCGGCGTCGCCAACACCG
>JAYUYU010000179.1:0-6978 GCA_043752365.1 Myxococcales bacterium
AACTGCGCCTGCATGCACGGAGCTACTTGGGCCTGGCTTGGGTTGATAACCGCCTGCGGGGCCACGACACGCGCTCCTGACGACCTGGGTGTCGGCGGTAGTGCAAGCGGACACGCTGGAGTCGCGGGCAGCGCCGGCGTGGTCACGACCGGCGGCACTGCCGGTAGCGCGGTGAAAGAGCTTCCCAAGCCGAAGTCGTGCGATGCAGAAGTGTCAGTCAGCATCCCCGACCCGCTGCTAAACGCGCGTGTTCACGAGGCGCTTCGCTTGAGCATGACGGCCCCGCTAGGGCTTGCCGACGTCGAATCTTTAAACTCTTTGGACGTGGAGGAAGCGGGTGTTGCGAGCCTTGACGGGCTCGAATGCCTCAAAGGGCTCAAGGCGCTGAGCATCAGGGGCGGCACCTTCGACGATTTGCGCCCGATCAGCGGCCTGCCCTTGCTCAGGACGCTATCCCTCACGAACGGCCGCGTCTCGGAGCTGAGCGCGCTCGCCGCACTGAAGCGCCTCGATTGGCTGTACCTCGACAGTAACCAGGTGGTCGACGTCGCGCCGCTGACACTACTACCCAAGATTTTCAATCTGAGCCTGCTTGGCAACCGGGTCCGCGATGTCACGCCGCTGCTTCGGCTCCCCGCGCTCGGTGAACTCCTCGTCGACGGCAATCCCATCGACTGCGCGGATCCAACGCAACGTGCCGCCCTCGCTGAGCTCCAGTCCCGCATCACGGACCACCCGCCTCCCGCCCCGCATCCCGAAGCACTCGTAGCACGTGGGTTTTATGGGCCGTGTCCACCGTAAGCCGGCTTAGTTGCCTAGCGGTGGCGCGAGCGGCTGCCGTGGAGTGCCGCCGCCGCCCACCGAGCTTGGTCCGTTGTTGGTGACAAGGGCGAGCGAGGTCACTAGCTGGCGCACGTCGGCGGTCCAGGCTTTGCTGCCAGGCTGTCCGCTCTCGGGCGCGTAGCCGTAGGTGCGCTCGAAGTCGTCGACTGCGTCCGAATCGAAGCCGAGCAAGACCTGATCGGAACCTGCGTCCCCGACTACGTATGCGCCATAGTCTTGGAGCGCGGCGAACAGCAGCAACCCCGCAGGCGTCGTGAGCCCCAATTTCGCAGCCGTAAGTGCTGGCGGAATGGCGAGCAACGACCCTTGGACGAAATCAGGATTTGTTCCGTGGTAACCGGCGGGCGCCTCAGCGGCGGCATTCGTGTCGCAGCGATCAGCGGGCCAGCGGTAGCAGGCTGCGGGCGTAGCTGCATCGAAGAAGAGGTAGCGATTGGCCCAGACGTCGAGCTTGAGAGCATGGCGCAAGGCAACGCGGCCCGTGAGCTCGCCCGTTCGCAGGCTGCCACCCAGAGCGGACAAGCCGGACCCGCCTTGGCTACCGCGTAGCCCCAGACCGTAAATGTCCTCGAGGGGTCCGGGGTAGGCGAAGAGCGGACCGCCCGGTTCACAGCGGGCGATACCGACGAGCTCGCGTAGCGTGTGACCGTCCGGCATGAGCAACGACGTGGCGTTCGCAAGAGAGCGGTTTTCTTCGTCGGACAACACGAAGGCGTCCGGAACGGCGACCGAGTCGAGAAGCTTCGTTCCCGAGCAGGGCGCTTCGGGCTTACCCACGGGCTCGATGACGTCGCGAGCAGGATCACCGGCACCGACCACCACGAAGTAGGTCTGCTCACGCCCCACGGCGTCCGGCGCGTCCATGTTCGCCGGCGCGTGCTCTGCCGCATCTCCAAGTGGTCTGTTCCAAATCGACTCGATTGCGAACGGCCAAATCAGTTTGTCACGCGGGTGGGGCGAAGCGGGCCCGGCCGGGCGACGAACGTCGACGGTCGGCGCAACTTCATAGCCGCACGCCGTGCACGCCCACGCCGCCAACGCCAGCACCGCGCGCGACGTCAAAACGACCACACGGGGCCGAGTGAGGCCAGGACCGACGGACGGCCCACTCTGGCGGCAATGGTATCGCCGACGCTGATCGCGACTCCGGGAAAGGTGGCGATTGCCTCGATATTTGCCACCACACTCGTGTGACCTCCAACGTGTACGGCCGCGCCCGCTCCCAGCATGGCAGCCGCCGCCCATGCATCACTCTGCCTTGCCGTGTTGGGCGCTCGAGGACTGCCCGCCGCGTGGAGATGATAGACGCCGACGCCACAGTACAACTCTGGGGTTATTGGGCCGCGCCGGAAAGCGCTGGAGACGCCCGCGCTGGCAAGCTCTTGCCTCGTGCTAGCGGAGCCCGCGCTTGCTTCATTGGTCCTGGCGAAGGCGGGGCCCGCGAGCTCGATTCGAACTGCCAAGCGCGGGTGAAGCGAATGCGAGAGCCGAACGACTGGCGTGACCGCCGGGCCTAGTCCGGCAAAGCTGTGCAGGATGCCCACGCCCAGGCCGACCGCCGACGCCGGCATGCGCTTCTGGGCCTGCGGTTTTGGTAAAAACGCGGCCAAATCGGCTGGCATCTTTTCCGGGGCGACGCGGCCCGGCAGGGTGCTTTCGGCCAGGCTTGCTTGCAGTAGGTCAACCGCGCGAATCGCCAGCGCTGCAGGCGCCAAGTCGCCTTCGGCCAGGGCTTCGACCCGCCGGACCAGGGTCTTGCCCGATACTCGGTCGACGACCCAGACATCGATGGCCGCTTTGCCTTCGACCCGCATCAGCGCCAGTGTGGCGACCGGTACAGGGCCGGGCGGAACCTGCTCGAGCTCGGCGCGGACGTCGTCCTGGGCACCCTGTGCGACCCTTTGGACCTCGAACCCGTCGCTCGCCAACTCAGCGCGCAGGCGGATTACCGCCTCGGACAACAGCTGATCCGTCTCGGCGGGTTCGACGACGACGATGCGCGACGCCGCCACGGCAACCGAAGGAAGTAACAGAAGCTGAACCGCGAGTAGGGCAGAGCGCGCGCTCAGGGTTGACCCGCCATCTGCCGAGCGGCTCCGGCTCTTGGTCCTTGAGGGAAGCGATTCAAGTATTCGCGCGCTGCGCTGGTTGCTGCGCTTGGACTAGCGCCGCGCAGTGCCAGCATTCTGCGCCCCAAGGCTTCTTGGGCGAACGTGCCCGATGGCCGCTCACTTAGATAGCGCGCATAAAAATCGGCGGCGGTCGCGGAGCTGCCGCTCTCTTCAGCCAGCTTACCGAGCAAGAAAGCAGCCATGGCTGCCCGCTCAGTGCCCGGAAAACGCTGGCGTTGGGCGTTTAGTGCTTTGGTCGAAAGCGCGCGGTCGCCCGTGTAGCGAGCCGCATCAGCCAGTGCAGACAGCTCCGCGCTCGTGGATTGAGTGAGAACGTTGTCGGCACCGCGGCGCTGGGCATCGCCGACTACGCTCTGAAAGTCACCGGCCGCGACGCGCTCGGCCCAGCTGGGAGAAGCCTGCGGTGCCTGCGGTGCCTGCGGTGCCTGCGGTGCCTGCGGTTGCGTGGATGGTGCAGAGGGTACGAGTTGGGCGGATCGCGGTTGCTCGCTCGCCGGTTCGCTCGACGCGGTCGCCCCGCTCTGGCCTTCGAGCTGGGCGGCCGGCGACGCTACCTTTTCCAGCGACGAGCGTTGCGTCGCCAGATCGACAACTAGTCGTTCACCCGGGCGGACTGTCTGGCCTTCGCGGAGCAAGTCCCCACGGACCTCGACAGCACCCTCATGCAGGGTCAACACGAAGCGCCGCTCGACGCGCGACCATGCCACCGCAAACCGCGTCCCTTTGACTTCGACAGTGAACGGTCCGGCCTTCACGGCCCAGCTGGCGAAGGGCCGGTGTACGACGTTCGCCTCGAGCGTGCCGTCGTCCAAGCGAAACACCGCGCCACGGAAGGACGTACTTTCGACTGCCCCCAACCCGCCGGGCGCTACGTCGATGCGCGACCCGTCCGAAAAGGCCACGGAGCTGCGGCTGGACTTGGACGCCTGGGCGGCTGGTGAGCTCATGACGTACGCCAACTTGGCCGAGCTCACGTAGCTGACGAGAGCCAGACAAGCGGCCGCGAAAGCGAGCCCTGCGCCCATCTGCCAGCCACGTTGCCGAGCGCCCGCGTGACCGATGCCGGCCGCCAGGCGAGCGGCGCCCGAAGCGTCTTCAGCAGCGGTAGCTTCACCGCCGATGCGCGCGCGAATCACCTGCGCAATACCTGCTATCTCAGGGCTCTGCTCGCTCATTTGCCGTCCTTCGGTGCGCGATCGGGCAGACCGATGTGCGCTGTCAGACCGGCGTCTCTGCGGATCTCGCGTTCGATGCGTTCGTGAACACGCGCGACGCTCCTTTTGACGGAGGACACCGACACGCCCAGGGCACTGGCGACCTCCGGCAGCTCGCAGCCTTCCAGCGTGCGCAAAACGAAGGCCATTCGATCGCGATCGCTCACCCGGTTCAATACGGCGTAGGTCTTCGATAGAACCTCCCGACCGTCGTCGTCGCGTGACGCACCGAGTTGATCGGGAAGAATGCCTTCAGGGGTGAGCCGCAGCCAGCGCCGCACGCGCATTTTGCGGAGCTCCGTAGCGGCGACGGTGGCGGCGATCGAAAAGATGAACGGCCTTAGCGACGCCGGATCGCGCAACGTGGGCAGCTTCCGAAATAGGATCAAGAACACGTCTTGCAGCAAGTCTTCGACATCGCCATGCGGCCAGATGGCGCGCCTGAGCACGCGCCGGACGGCGGGCGCAAATCGCGTCCAAACTGCCGACGCGGCCGCGGGGCTGCGCTCGAGTAAGAGCGCCACCAGTGCCGCGTCTTGTTCTCGCGACTCCGCCACCGACGCGGCGGGCGCGCTCCAAGGCAGCGTGGTGGCGGGGTTTTCGCTCGGCATACGGGCAACGGCGGACGGGCCAGCAGCGCCCTGGCCACGCCACGAGTGTTGCACCATTTCGTCGAGAAGAAAAATCGAGAAAGCTTGGCTCACTGCCGTCTAGGACGCGACAGGGGTCGGCGATGGCTCAAGCAAATGCCGGGGCCGGCGTGCACCATGTCGGGCGGCGTAGGGTCAGGGGCGCTAAGCGCGTTTTGGTACGTTCGCCGTGCCAACGCAATGCCGGGGGCTCGTTGCTGTGACGCTGGCGACCCAGGTCGCAGCTCATTTTTTTTCCGGCATCCAAGTCCTGCGCTGCGTGGGCAATTTCAGGCGCCAATGCTCACGGCTCATCGGGTGTGCGTGGGGCCACGCCCGCCGCGACGAGGTCGACCACTTGGCGAATGAACGCCGGCGTCAACGGCGCCCGCTCCAGCAACACACGATGCATTAGCGCGCCGACGAGCGCCGCGAGCACCACCTCTGGGGTGATACCAGTTCGCCACTGGCCGCGGGAGCGCGCTCGGTCGGCCATGGCTAGCGCGGCGGCACGAGGCTTGCTCATCTCACGGGCCGCCAGCGCCGCCACCTCCGTGCCCAAAGACTCGGAAAACGCAGCCCGCGCAAGTGTCTGCCCGAGCGGAGCTCGAAGCGTCCCCGCGACTTCGTGCGCAATGAACTCGAGGTCTTTGCGCAGCGAGCCTCGACCCGAGAGCTTGGCACCGACGTCGCTCGCGACGCGCTCCAGCGCCGCTGCGATGAGGGCTTCGCGCGTGCCGAAGCGTCGGTAGACGCTCGTCTTGTTGACGTCCGCGGCGCGAGCTATCCGATCAACGCTCGCGCCGTCGATGCCATGCTCCGCGATCTCTTCGAGGGTACGCTTGATGAGGGCGGCTTCAACCGGCCCGCCGCGAGCGCGACCTGCGTCCCGCCGGGCCTTTTTCTTTGGAGGCGGCACTCGCCTCAGCGTCGCACGTACTTCCAGCATGCGGCTAGGGTCTTGACATTGCAACTGGCGTTGCAATACTCGTGGCCAGTGAGTAAGAGGCAATTCGATGGACCTGGCCCCGCCGAGCAGGGTCGACTGGCGCACGCGCTGGGCCTGTCGCCGGACCAAGCTCTCGCCGCCTGGCAGGCGGCCCGGACCGTCGCGCATGCCGACGGCCCCCCCGGAGAACGAAGCCTCCATTTGCTCGACGTCAGCGCGCACGCGCTCGGCGTCACGCCCGGCCAACTTCAGGAAATCGATCTGGCGTCCGTTTTTGCTTCCCCGGCGCTGCGCCGCACGGTCGTTGATGCGCTCGTCATTCCGGCGTGCATCGAAGGCAAAGTCAGCGTCGCCCGCGAGTGCGCGGTCCTCGGGATTGCCAAGGCGCTGGGCGTGCGCTCGCACTGGGCAGAGCTGCTGCCCGCGCTAAGAAAGCAGCGTGCTCTGGCGGTGAAGCGCGCGCTTGCCTCTCGCTCACCGGACGCCCGGCGCATATTCCGTCGCATCTGGCAGGAGGAGGGTGTGCTCGGCGTGGTGCGCGCTGTCGTCTTCGTACTCGGTCTCCACCGCGACGCGGCCCTGGCGGCACGTTTCCACGCGCTGGCCGATTGCCCTGAGGGTTCTTTTGGGCGCGCCGTCACTGACCACTTCCACGCCCGGGGCATCACATTTCCGGGTGAGAAGAACGGCATGCCCGAACGAATGGTGCACCACGACCTGATGCACGTGCTCAACGGCTACGATACCGATCCTGCTGGCGAGTGTGAGCTGGCAGCGTTCTACGCAGCGTTCGCCGACGGCGATGCCTTCACGTTCTTCGTTATCGTGCTCGCTACGTTCCATCTTGGTCTTCGCGTCAGCCCGTCGGTCGTAAAGCCGGCGCGCTTTGCCTTTGATGTCGAAAAGGCTGTCGCGGCGTTCGTGCGAGGCCGCTCGCTGCGCGTGGACGTGATGGGCGCATGGGACTACTGGGAGCTGATGCCACTGCCCATCGCTCAGGCGGAGGCACGGCTCGGATTGAACCCCCGCTATGTCCCGGGCCGCGAGAGTTTTCGAGCGTAGATTGCGCTAGAAAGTGACACCCAGCGAGCCGTGTTGCGTCGCGCGGCGCTCAAAGTCAGTCATCCTCCGGAAACTCGAACTGCTCGAGCATGCCGGGGCAACCGTCCGGGACCCCCCTGGCGCGCGCCGGAGCCCGGCGGGGACGCCGC
>JAYUYU010000180.1:0-2681 GCA_043752365.1 Myxococcales bacterium
GACGGTTGCTCTGCGACGTGCAGCTCCGAGTCTGTTTGCGGTGACGGCACCAAAAATGTCGGCGAAGCCTGCGACGACAGCAACACGACGTCGGGTGACGGTTGCTCCTGGAGCTGCCAAATCGAGGCATGCGGCAACAGCCTGCTCGACGCCGGCGAGCAATGCGACGACGGCAACGTGATCGACACGGACGCCTGCCGGAACAATTGCAGCGTCCCTGGCTGTGGCGACAATGTGCTGGATATGGCTCGCGGCGAACAGTGCGACGACGGCAACAAGCTCAGCGGTGACGGTTGCAGCCGCTTCTGCACGAACGAAGCCATGTGCGGCAACGCCAAGGTCGAAGGCGGTGAGGACTGCGACGACGGCAACAAGACCGCCGGCGACGGCTGCAGCGCCAACTGCATCTGGGAGAGCTGCGGCGACGGGCTGCTCGACGCGGGTGAGGCCTGCGACCCGCTGGATCCAATCACCGGCCCAACCTGCCGTCCCGACTGCACCGTGATCGCCTGCGGTGACGGCACCTTCGACCCGGGTGAAGAGTGCGATGACGGCAACAGCATCAGTAGCGACGGTTGCTCGGCCACCTGCAAGCTGGAGACCATCTGCGGCAACGGGACGCGCGAGGGTTACGAACAGTGCGACGACGCCCCGCCCGGAGGCAATGATGCTCTGCCGCTCAGCAACGGCGACGGCTGCTCCACTACTTGCCGCTGGGAGTTCTGCGGCAATGGCGCGCTCGACCCGACCGAGGCCTGCGACGACGGTAACAACGTCTCCGGCGATGGCTGCTCCTCGATCTGCACGAAGGAAGCCGTGTGCGGCAACGCGCAGAAGGAGGGCAGCGAGCAGTGCGACGACGGCAACAAGACTGCCGGCGACGGCTGCAGCGCAACCTGTAGGCTCGAGGCTTACTGCGGCGATGGCAAGGTCGACGCAGGCGAAGCCTGCGACGACGGCGGCGCCAACGGCTCGGCCAGCAGCGGTTGCACGCTCAATTGTACGGTGCGAATAGTCAAGTAGGCCTTGATCGTGGTGAGGGCGATGACCTCACACGTCGCGGTCGTGTTCCTGGAGCGCGTGGACACACCTGCGGTAACCGGTTGACGGTTGCGCCCCGGGTTTGCATGAAGCGCGTTTTGCGTCGTCCGGCTGAAATGAGCTCAGTCAAGCGCAGGGCGCGAGCCCCACCACAAAGCATCTCACGGCGCCCCACTTACTAAGTGGCGCCCATGGCCGTAGTTTCCCACGCAGGGCCTGGCACGGCGGTAGGAGACCTTGCGTCTTAGCCAGCGGAGAGTCAGCAATGAGCTTGAGCTATCGATTTTTGAGGATTGCGGCGTTTTGCGGGCTTGCGACCCTCGGTTGCTCTCATGAAACCGAAAGCCCAAAGCCCGCGCCGGCCGAGCTGCCGGCTGCAGTTAGACCCGACCTGATCTGCGTCGAGCAGCTGACGACGAACGTGAGCTTGAAAGGCAAGGGCTTCACGCCCATGCCGAGCAAAACACTGGAGGGCGGCCCGGAGCTGCTCCTGCCCAAGATAGAGCTGACCCGAACGCTCGCTATCAATGGCAGCCCCGCCGCCGGCAGCATCGTCATACCCGACTCAGCGGGCGATCCGACGAACAGTCTGGTTCAGTGGCAGAGCGAACAGCAGATGTCGTTCGACGTGACGCCGGAGCTGACGCTCGAGCCGGGGCTCTATGACGTGACGATCACGAACCCGGACGGCAAGGGCAAGGCGCAGTTCCCGGGCAGCTTGGTCGGCGTGCCGAGACCAACGGCCTCTGGCATTGCGCCAGATATCTTGTGCAATGCCCAGCACGACCAGACGGTCGTGATCAGTGGAACCGACTTCTTGTCGGTCGGAGGCTCGCTGCCGACGATTCACATCGGCGATGAGGACCTGCCGGCGACCTCGGTGGAAAGTTGTAAGGACGTTCCTGGCGTGCACGCGGCTGGCCCGGTCCAAACCTGCACGTCGGTCACGTTCGTTATCCCGGTGGGTACGTTCGAAGCGGGTAACTACGACGTCACCGTTACCAATCCGGAGACAGCGGCCTGCTCCTCGACTGACGCTTTGGCCATCACCGTCGTGCCGCCACCCAGTGTGGCCAAGATTCAGCCCGATTTGACCTGCAACGCGCAGGGCGATCGGAAGATGACGGTCACCGGCGCGGACTTCCTGCAAATCGGCGACGCCTTGCCGACAATTCAGCTGGGCGATCAAACCTACCCAACGGACGCCATCGCCGACTGCGAGGCGGTGACTCCCGGCCCATTCACCGAAGGCAGCGTCGACACGTGCCGCACCATTCATTTTACCATCCCCAAGGGCTCGCTGGCAGCGGGCGACTACGTGGTCGGCGTCACGAACCCGAAACCCGCGGATTGCGAATCCGTGGAGATGGACGTCAAACTCCACGTCGCGCCTCCACCCACCACGACGACCATCGCCGCCGACCTGGTATGTAGTGCTCAGAGCGATCAGCCGCTCACGCTGACGGGCAGCGGCTTTCTGGCGGTTGGTGACGCACTGCCGACCGTCACGATTGGCGATCAAGTCATCGCCGCAAGCTCGCTGGGTGATTGCTCTGAAGTGCCTGGAATGTTCGAGGCGGGCATCGTGCAAGCCTGCAACACGCTCCAGCTCGACCTGCTCCAGGGAGCGCTCGAGCCGG
>JAYUYU010000181.1:0-16358 GCA_043752365.1 Myxococcales bacterium
CAGCCCTAAGCAAACCGCCACGAGCTTCATGTTCAAGATCCTCAGATGCCGTAGTCAGCATTGCCCGCAGGCCCTGCGGGAGCCGCCGGACCCGTGCGCTTCCTCTTGTCCTTCTTCTTCTGGTCTTCGTCCAGTTCGCGGTCGCGCGCTCCGGCGCTCGCGGAAATGGAGGGGGCGGGAGTCGCCGGCGCATCGGCGAGCCGTGGCGCCACGACCGGTACGGGCGGCGCTGCGGGCTGGCTGACCGGCGCATCCGCCGAGTCGCCGGCTGCGTGCGTGCCAGCGCCCGCGCTGGAGCTAAAAGCCATCGACGCGCCGACGGCAATCAGGGCAAGCGCTGCGGCGCCGGAAACGAGCGCCCATTTTCGCTGCTTCGGTGTGAGCTCGCTCAGGGTTGGCAGCACCGAACGGCGCGTACGCGACACTGGCGCCCCCGTCTCGAAGTCGGGTTCGCTCGCGTCCCTGAGGTTGGGGTTCGAGCCGAAGCTCTTCTGCACCCCACCGCCGATGGTATGCGACATGGGCGGCATGCTCGCGTGCTCGGGATCCCCCATGCTGGTTAGCGACGGGCGCGGCGGCAGCGTCGGCACCTCGCGGCGCTCCAACATCGACGTCTCGGCCAGGGCGTCCGACAGCTCTTTGGCAGACTGAAAGCGCAGTTCGCGGTCGCGGTTGATGGCGCGCTGCCAGAACGTCTCGAGCTGGGGCGGCAGGCTCGGATCGCGCTCCGTGATCTTGGGGATCGCGTCGTACAAGATCATGCCCATCAAGTCGCCGAGCGCTTCGCTCTCGAATGGCGGCTTGCCGGTCAGACACTGGAACACGATCACGCCTAGCGCCCACAAATCCGAACGCCAATCGATGTTCTTGCCGCGCGCTTGCTCGGGGCTCATGTAGTACGGCGTACCCATGAACGACCCGGTCTTCGTGGCTTTGTCGCGCAGCGAATACTGGTCGAGTTTGGCGATGCCGAAGTCGAGCACCTTGGCGACTTCGTGGTCGTCGCCTGGAACCAGGAAAATGTTTTCGGGCTTCAGATCACGGTGCACTATGCCCATGGCGTGGGCGCGCACCAGCGCGCGCGAAACTTGCGACACGATGTCGTAGGTCTCGCGCAAGTCGAGGCGGCCTTTGCGATCGAGCCGGGCACCGAGGTCCTCGCCCTCCAGGTGCTCCATCACGATGAAGGGCATGTCCAGCCACAGGCCATGGTCGAAGACGTCCACGACGTTGGCGGAGCGAATCTGTGCGGCGGCTCGCGCTTCGCGCTGGAACCGGACCCGCACCTCCTCGTTGCCCGCCTTTTCGGGATCGACGAGCTTGATGGCGCAAGTGCTGCTCAGCGATTGATCGGTCGCAAGCCAAACCGAGCCCATGCCGCCCGCGCCGAGCTTGCGCTCGAGGCGGTAGCGTTCCGCGATCACGATGCCGGAGGCGAGGGGTTGCACGAGTTAAAAGCTCAGCCGAGGGGGTCTTGGCTTACCGCCCCGGTCGGGTATGGGTATGCCAATGTAGGTACATTTGTGGGTACACGGAGTCGTGAGGCCGCGCAAGCTTCCGTCATATGACCTGGAAAAAATGGCTATAAGCGGCCAGCGCCTTTCAGACTTCGTCACCGATTTCGCCTGTTGGGCCGGGGCCTAAGCCCCCCGCTCAGCGCGCTTTGCGCGCTGAGCTCGTCTGTCGCGTTTCGCTGCGGCTCGCTCCGCTCGCCTCGCTCTGGCGAGTTGTGAGGTTTGGGCGGGCGCCTTCACATGCTCGCTGCGGCTCGCTGGCGCTCGCCTCGCCCTGGCGAGTTGTGAGGTTTCGCGAGCGACCTCACAGCCGCGGTGGCGCTCGCCTCGCTCTGGCGAGTTTTGAGGTTTGGGCAGGCGCCTTCACATGCGCGCTGCGGCTCGCTGGCGCTCGCCTCGCTCTGGCGAGTTGTGAGGTTTGGGCAGGCGACCTCACGTGCGCGCTGGTGGCTCGCCTCGCTGTGGCGAGTTGTGAGGTTTGGGCAAGATGGTTGTTGGCGTTGATGCGGCGTGCGCTGCAGTCAGCGCGGGGTCGGCCTAGGTCCGGCGGCCTTGGTCAACCGGTCAGCCAGTGCTTCGGCGATGCCGCGCGCGTTGGCGGCGTCGGGAAGGCTGGCCAGCACCACATCCGCAGCGTCAACGTCCGCCTGTCGCAGCGCCGCGTAGAGCTGCTGGGCCGCAGCGTCATCGCTCGCTCCCAAGTCCAGCAGGTTGACACCAGGCACCTGCTCGAGCGCGTAGCGGTCGTCAGCGTTCGACACCAGCACGACAACGCGCTCGCCAGCAAGGCGGAGCTCGCTCGCGCGCTCGGCTAGGCGCCGCGCCTCGACCAGCTCCACCCGTGCACGTGGCGCGTAGTGTGACGCCAACATGCCCGGGGCGCGCACGTCGTGCGGCGCGCTGCGGCTTAACTTCACTCCCAAAAGTGACTCGATTGCCTGGACGGCGACGCCACCCGGGCGAAGGAGCAAGGGCGGGTCACGCGTGAGATCCACGATCGTCGACTCGACGCCGACTCTGCAGGCGCCGCCGTCCAGCAGCAGGTCCACGTCCTCACCCAAATCTTCTTGCACGTGCCGCGCACAGGTCGGGCTAACGCGGCCAAAACGATTGGCAGACGGCGCCGCTACTCCACCGCCGAAGCTTTGCAGCAGCGCCAGTGCCACGGGGTGTGCGGGCACGCGCAGCCCCACGCTTTCCAGGCCGCCGGTCGTGGCGTGCGGAACGCGTGCGCTTTTGGGCAGCAGTAAGGTGAGTGGTCCGGGCCAGTAAGCCTCGGCCAGTCGCCAAGCTGCGTCGGGCACGCGCGACGACCAACGCGGTAGTTCTTGGAGCGACGCGATGTGGACGATGAGCGGGTGGTCCGCGGGGCGTTGCTTGACCGCGAAGACGCGCGCGACGGCGTCCACGTTCTCGGCGTCGGCGCCGAGCCCGTAGACGGTCTCGGTCGGGAATGCGACCAGTTTGCCCTGGCGCAGGGCGTTGGCGGCACCTTCGATGTCGTGGGTCAGGGGCAAGAGCGGCTTTCTACGCGGGTTCTAGCGCCCGGGGTGGCTTCAGTACAGGAGCCGCCGGCGGCCCGCTTCCAAGCTGGACGGAAGTACGAGAAATGTGACCGAGTTTGGCGCTTTGCGGCGACTCCAATCTCGGCCGGGCAGCAAGTCTGCAAGCGGAGCGGCGAACGCGCGGCGTGAGCAACGTTGCGCAGCTGAACCGGTGGCTCCGTGAGGTGCAGTTGCGCACTTCGTGGTCGAACGCGCGAGCGACGTCGTGCGCGGTCAGGTGACCACCTCTTTAACGACGCGCGTCATCGATGAAGACGTGCGCTGCGCGCCGCCTGTGCGTGGGTTCAATGGACTCGCAGAGGCGCGGCGCACGTGAGCTCGCAATCGCCGAAATGGCTTGATTTCTAGCGGATCCGGGGGCGGGCAGCAAAGTCTCTGCGCCTGCTTCGGCGCGGCGCAGTTCGAAGCGAGCGTGCGTGCGTGCGACGACGCGTCGGGCTGCGCAAGCCTGGGCGCGTCAACGCACAACAGGCTCCGAGGTAGGTGAAGCGCTTCCACAACATGCATGTTCGAACACACGAATGCTGGCGCGACCCCTGCGCGATGGCGTAAGCTGAGGTACAGAGGTTGCGGCACATGTGGTCTGCTTCACGTATGGGCGCGTCCAGTCCTGTTCGACTGGCGTTAGGTTGTTTGTTTGCAATGTTGCTCCACGGCGCGCCGGCGCAAGCCGTGCTGCAACCGACACCCAATGGGGTCACCATTCCGTTGCTCACCGGCTCGGTGACCGACTGCTCCGACAAAAACGTCGAGGTGTGTCTTGATCAAGCTGAAGGCAACGCCGCCCTCATCAACGCTCAGGCTGACGCGCTAGTCGCCCCAGAGACGTTCACGCCAACCTGCACGCTGACGTTTAAGCCTATAACCAAGGGCGGGGGCGATCACGTCGCGTTCGGCTGGTACAACATCAAGCCAGATCCCGCCAACGTCGGAAAATTCCTCAAGCCGACTCAGGCGGAGCTCTACGGCATGTTCGTGATGGCCTTTGGCCAGACCAGCGGGGCCGACCTAGCGGGCCAATCAAAGATGCTGGAACTTGCCAAAGAGCAAGCGGCCGGCCGCTACACCGGCGGGCAAATCGGTTTTTTCCTCGCGGGCGGCTCCGACTTCAAAAACCTGAAGCTCGATCCAGTCACCCACGAGTTGACCGGTCACGTGCTCGATCGCGTGTTCTACACGCAGCATCCGCTCAACCCGGGCAGCAAGGCAGACTCGACCTTCTTCCAGGTGCTCACCTGGCAGAGCGTCAAGTTCAAAAATTCGTTCTACTTCGGTTGGGAAGACCTCGTCGCCGGCAGCGACGCCGACAACGATTTCGACGACCTGGTGTTCCTAGTCAGCGGCATTCAGTGCAGCGGTGGCGGTGAGGCCTGCGCCACCGGAAAAGAAGGCGTTTGCAAGGACGGTACGCAGCAGTGCAGCAAGGGCGACCTGACTTGTGTGCAGCACATTCAGCCCAGCGCCGAGAAATGCAATGCGCTCGACGATGACTGCGACGGCGCCGTCGATGACGGCGAAGCGCTGTGCGACCAGGGCAAGGTCTGTGATCGCGGTCGCTGCGTGCCCAAGTGCAGCACCGGTGAATTCCGCTGTGATCTCGACCTCGTCTGCAATCCGCGCGGCGTCTGCGTCGAGCCGGCTTGCGCCAAGAAAGACTGCCCGGTCGGGCAGGTTTGTAACGCTGGCAACTGCATCGACGGCTGCATGGGCGTCAGCTGTCCCTTCGGCGAAGTCTGCCGCAACGGCGGCTGTGTCGATCCTTGCGCCGGCATCATGTGCGACGACGGCTATAGCTGCGTGTCGGGCGTTTGCCGCAGCTGTGCCTGCACCTCGTGCGAAGGCACGCAAATCTGCAGCGGCGACAACGTTTGCGTCGACTTGGGCTGCGAGAAGCAAACCTGCATGGCTGGCACGCACTGCTCCATGGGCACCTGCGTGGACGATTGCGCCGGAACCAAGTGCCCGACGGGTCAAAAGTGCGCGATGGGCAGCTGCTTGGCGGACCCCGGCGCGGACGTCGGCGGCTCCAGCACGGGCGGTTCTGGCACGGGCGGCCAAATCGTGATCACCATCCCCGATCCGATCAGCACCGGTGGCACCAAGGGCTCTGTCGACGGCGACGCCGGCAGCAAGGCCCAAGGCGGCACGCAGGTGCTGAGCAGCGGCGACGACGCAGGCGACGTGGACGCCAAGGGCTGCGGTTGCAGCGTGCCGGGCGGTCGTAGCGGGGCGGGCGCTCTGCTCGGTCTGGCTCTGCTAGGCGCCCTGGGGCTTCGGCGCCGCCGCGACTAGGCCGTGGCTTTGCGGTAGCCGTCGCGGGCCAGCTCCGCGACGCGCCGCAACGCGGGCACGACCGGGCAACTTCGCCGGAAAACTAGGGCCAACGTGCGCCCTGGCGGCGTGGTAAAGCGCCGCACCGAGAGCTTGGCGCGGCGCGTCTCGGTCGCCACGGCCAGGCTGGGCAAGAGCGTGACGCCGGCGCCGCTGGCTACCATTTGGACCAGCGTGGACAGGCTGGTGGCTCGGAACTCGAGCTCGTTGGCTTTGGCTTTGCTGCAGAACGTCAAGGCTTGCTCTCGAAAGCAATGCCCGTCGTCCAGCAACAGCACGCTTTGGTCGCGCAGCTCCACCGCCGTCACTCCACCGCCCCGCGCCAGTGGGTCACCGGGCGCCGTGACCAGCACGAAGTCATCGCGCGCGATAAGCTCGTGCTCCACGTCGCCCAGGTCGGATTCGAGCGCCAGGATCGCACCGTCGAGCATACCCCGCTCCAAGAGCTCGACGAGCGTCTCGGTCTTTTCTTCGCGCCAGACAACCGCCAGCTTAGGCAGTTTTTGACGGAGCTTCGGCATGAAGGCGGGCAGCAGGTAGGGTGACACGGTCGGAATCACGCCCAGGCGTAGCGAGCCGGCGAGCGGATCGGCCGCGCGCCGGGAAGCTTCCAGTAGACCGTCCGCTTCCAACAACACACGCGCGGCGCGCGCCAGTAGCTCCCGCCCCGCGGCCGTAATCAACACGCGCTTCTTGTCGCGCTCGAACAAGCGGACACCCAGCGCTCCCTCCAGCTCCAAGAGTTGGCTGCTCAGCGCTGGCTGCGACACGTGGCAGGCGGCTGCTGCCTTGCGAAACGAGAGCTCTTTTGCCACGGCCGCGGCGTATTGAAGCTGTCGCAGGCTGAAAGGCAGGGGCGACGTCTTCATCACCAAAAGCTATCAGATTCGGCACAAAGCGGGCCTCCGCTTCCCGGCCCGACCCTGCCGCTTCGCGCTTGGCCCCAGACGGCGATAGGCTGGGCGGACCGTGACCGGTTCGCCTTTCACTTCCCAGTGCCCCCACTGCGCTCAGCAAGCGCCCATCGTGCTTCGCGGGCTCGACTCGCGCTGCGCTGCCTGCGGCGCGCCGCGCTCCATCCTCGCGGCTCCGCACGTGGGTCTGGCCGGGCAACCTTCGCGCGTCGGGGGGCTCGCGGTGTCCTTGGTTGGGGGCTCGGTGTTGGTGCTCGGCTTTGCGCTGTCAGCGGCGTTGTTTTTCTTGCTGCAGTCTCTAGCGCCGACGCGCTCCTTCGGCTGGGCCTTGGCAATTCCGACGCTAGCGGTGTCGCTGCTGGCGGGAGTGTCGATGTTGGTCGGTGGCCGCAGCCTGCGCAAGCGCGGCACCGCGCGCCAGCAGCAGGTTCAGCTCGAAGCCGTGAAGGCGCTGGTGCAGCATCGGCGTGGTCCCATCAGCGCCAGCGACGCGGCCAGCGCGCTGCAGCTGCCCGAAGCGCAGGTCGACGAGCTTCTGACGCGGCTGGCACGGGAGCAAGCCACGGCGGTCACGCTCGACGTGGATGCGCGGGGGCAAGTCGTCTACGACTTCGAGGGCGAGGAGCGCCGCTGGCGCGTGCTCGAGGAGGACGCCGCAGTGGACTCAGTGGCAGATGCCGAGCAGCAGCCCCCGGTCGAACGGCTCAAGCGCTAACACCCCGAGCCGCACGCCGGCCAGGCTTGACGTCGGCTGCGCCGCGCACGAGCCTGCGCGGCCGTGACTGTCCTCGTTCTCAACGCTGGTCTAGGCGGCAGCCGCGGCAATTCGCAGGTGGTTGCCGAACATTGCAGTATGCTGCTGCGGGCGCTCGGGGTGCCTCACGAAAGCCTGGTCCTGCGCGACGCCGCGCCAGGCGTTGCGGCGGGCGCCATCGGCCGCGCCGAGCGGCTCGTCTTCATCACCGGCACTTACTGGGGTGGTTTCTCCAGCTCGTTGCAGCAGCTCTTCGAGGAGCTGACGCCGACGGAGGCCAGCGAGCTTTGGTTGGGAAAGCCGGTTGCAGTGCTGGTGACCGCGCACCAGGTCGGCGCGCAGTCGGTGCTATTCCGCCTACAAGGCGTGCTGGCGGCGTTCGGTTGCTTGGTAGCGCCCATGTCCGGCGTCGTGATCTCGAAGTTGGGCGAGGCGTTGCGGTCGCGCGCACCCGAGCTCTGCCTCGACGTCTGGGGCCTGGAAGACGTGGCGACCGCGCTGCACAACCTGCTCGCCGCGCCGTTCGCGCCTGGGGCCTTTCGGGCTTGGCCGGTCGATCGCGAAAACTACGCCGAGCGTTGGCTCGAACCGAGCGAGGTAGGCTGACATGCCCAGCTACGATGCGAGCAATGCCGAGTGCTTCGTGTTCACCTTCAAGGAAGGCCTACTGTCGCCGGTCGCGCACGATCTGCGGCTGCGTGTGACGCGCTTCTCGATCGAAGTGGCTGCGTCCCAAGGCACTGTCGTGGCTAGCTTCGATACCAACTCGCTGTCCGTCGATTGTCCGATGAAAGACGGCGTCGAAAATCCAAACGCTCTTTCGGCGGCGGACAAGGCCAAAATCGCCGGGCAAATTCGCGAGGACGTGCTGAACGCCACCAAGCACCCGCAAGCGACGTTTCGCTCGAGCGCGGTGAGCGCACGCACGGACGGCGGCTACGACGTCAGCGGCGAGCTCGATCTTCACGGCGTCACGCAAGCCCTGACGGTTGCCACGCATCTCGTCGACGGCCGTCAGCAGCTCGAGCTTGAGCTGCATCAACCCGACTTTGGCATCGTGCCATTCCGCGCCCTGCTCGGTACGCTAAAAATTCGAGCCGACGTGAAGATTCGCGTCACGGTTTGAGCGGGCTCAGGGCGCGTCGAGGTACGCGTAGAGCTCGCTCAGTTGACGCAGGGTGGGCACGCCCGGGTGAGCCGTCTCACCGCCGCCCGGCAAAAACGCGAAAGTTTGCATGCCCGCCGCGACGCCCGCTTGTATGCCCAGCTCCGAGTCTTCGATGACCGCGCACTCGGCGGGGCTGACGCCGAGCGCACTGCCAGCGTGCAAGAAAAGCTGCGGATCCGGCTTCCAGGCGCGCACCGAGTAGGCGCTGAAGATGCGGCCGGCAAACGGCTCGTGCAGGCCCACGATGCGCAATGAATGCTCGATCTGCGCCATCGGACCATTGGACGCCACGCAGCGCGGAACGCGCAAGCGCTGAACCAGCTCGACCGCGCCTGCCACGGGTTGCAAGCGCTCGCGGAACACCAGCTCTCGGCGACGGCGCAGCTCTTGCTCGAATTTTGCGGGCAGGCGCTTGCCCATTTCTTGCTCGAAACGCGCGACATAGTCGGCCATTTTCCCGCTGCCGAAGCGCCGCGTCGCCTCTTGGCGCGTGACCGCGAAGCCCAGGTCGCGCAAATACTGAGCCAGCACCTCGCCAGCCAACCCCACGCTGTCGACCAGCACTCCATCACAATCGAAGATGACGGCCTTGATCATTCGTCCCACTCCGCGAACGCCAAGAAGGGTCGGCGTTGTCTTGGCGGCGTGGTGGCTGAAGCCGTAGCCTGCTTGGTCATGTCCCTGCGCCGTCGTCCGCTAGCGGGACATGGGGTGCTCGCTTGTGTCCAAACGGTGCCCCTTGGTTTCGCGGATGAACAGCGCGCCGACGACCAGCGTCACCAAGCAGACCCCCACCGGGTAGAACAAACCGGCAAACAACGCCCCCGAGCCGAGCGTCTGCTTGGCCCAGGCAGAGGTGGTGACGGCCGTCGCGATCAACGGCAAAAAGCCGCCGAACCAGCCGGTGCCCAGGTGGTATGGAACCGACATGGACGTGTAGCGAATTTGTGTTGGAAACATCTCGACCAAGAAGGCCGCGGTCGGGCCGTAGACCATGCAGACGTAGATCATTTGGATTGAGAGCAGCAACACCAGCATGGGCTGATTGACCTGTGCCGGATCCACCACCGCTAGGCCGTGGGGATTCGCGAAATGCGCCATGCCCATGTAGATGGGAATGTAGGTGAGCGCCGCCAAAGCAAACCCAGTCAACATGACCTTGTTGCGACCAACGCGGTCGGACAGCCAGCCAAAAAACACGAACAAAGGGCAGGTGATGCCGAGCGCGTAGGACATGAGCAGGTACGAGGTCTGCCAGCTCAGCTTCAGCGCGCTTTGCAGGAACGTCAGCGCATAGAATTGCCCGGTGTACCAAACGACGCCCATGCCTGCGGTCGAGCCAAACAGGGCTAGAAAGACGTACTTGCGGTTCAAGCTGCTGCCGAAGGCTTCGCGCAGCGGGTTCTTGCTCGTCTGGCCGGTGCGCTTGGCCTTGGCGAACAGCGGCGACTCTTGCATCGTCACGCGGATGTAGAGCGACACCGCCAACAGCGGAAAACTCAGCAGAAATGGTATGCGCCAACCCCAGGCCGTGAACTGCTCGGGGCTCATTGAGCTGCGCGTCGACGCAATGACCAGCATGCTCATGAAAAAACCCAAGGTGGCCGTGGTTTGAATGAAGCTGGTATAGAAGCCGCGGCGCTCGTCCGGCACATGCTCAGCGACGTAGGTGGCAGCGCCGCCGTACTCCCCGCCGAGCGCCAAGCCCTGAACCAGTCGCAAGATTACGAGCAAGGTCGTCGCGCCCAAGCCGAAGCTCGCGTAAGTCGGCAACACGCCAATCAGCGCGGTGCTCAGGCCCATGGCGGTCATGGTCACCAGAAACGTGTACTTTCGGCCGATTAGGTCGCCCAAGTGCCCAAACACGATGGCGCCCAGCGGCCTCACGCCGAAGCCCGCGCCAAAGGTCGCCAGGCTCGCGAGCAGCTGCGCCGTTTCGTTGCCCTTCGCGAAGAACAAGCCCCCGAAAAAGACCGCTAGGCTTCCATATAGGAAGAAGTCGTACCACTCGAACAAGGTGCCCAGCGACGCCGCCAGGATGACCCGTCGAAGGGTCTTGGGGTCCGAAATGACGGGCGCGGCCTGCTCGGGCGCTTGCATGGCGAGCCCAACCTACAGGCGTCTCAAAGCGCAGGTCAATGCAGCGTCGGCGACGTTCTTTTTTGGCAACTGGAAACGAGACGCAACCGATTGCGATGGCAGGGTCGCTTGGTTTCCCACAGCGTTTCGGGAATACTCGTGGCTCTAGGGTGTGGAAAGCGGCCGTCGAGGTCAGGGAAGCAACAGCGATGCAAGCGTATCCGTCAATCGTCGACGCCCGGGGGCCAGCCGGGCCCGCGCCAGAAACGCGGGACCTACCCTTCGAGTTCACCGGGAACGCGAAGGAATATTTTCAGATTTGGATCGTGAATACCTTGCTCACGATCGTAACCCTGGGCATCTATTCGGCGTGGGCCAAGGTCCGCAGCAACCAGTATTTTTATCGCAACACGTTGGTCGACGGTGCCAGTTTCGACTACCTGGCTGACCCTTTGAAGGTGCTGAAGGGGCGGCTGATCGCGGCCGCCGCGCTGGGGCTGCTTGTTGGTTCGCAGCGTTACTCGTTGCCGCTGTACGTCGGCGTGGTGGGGGTGTTCGTGCTGGCGACCCCCTGGGTGCTGGTACAGTCCCTGGCGTTCAACGCTAGAAATTCCGCGTACCGCAACATTCGCCTCGCCTTTACGGGGCGCACGGGCGAGGCTTTTGGCCTGTATTTGGGCATGTTGCTGCTGTACGTCGTGAGCTGCGGCTTGGCCTACCCTTACGTGCAATGGCGCATGACGAGCTTCGTCGTCACCCGCCACCTGTTCGGAGACATGCGCTTGTGGTGGAGCTCCAAGGCGAGCCACTACTACCGCGTCTACCTGGTTGCGTTTGCGCTCACGATACCCGCTTACGTCGCGCTGATGATCGTGGTCATGGGTGCAGTAAAAGACGGCGATGGTCCGGCCGCTCTGCAAGGCGTCATGCTGCCGGTGATGGCCGGGTTCTACGTCTATTTATTGATTCCCGCCGCCTTCGTGCGGGCGCAGTCGGCAAATTTGCTCTACGGCGGCATGCACATCAACGAGCACGAGCTTTCGTGTGAGCAGAGCGGGTTCGAGCTGTTCAAGCTCTACATCGTCAACCTCTTCGCCGTGGTGCTGAGCCTCGGGCTGTTGATCCCCTGGGCCAAGATCCGCTTGGCGAAGTACCGCGCCAGTTGCCTCACACTCCACGCAGTCGGAGATTTTCGCGCAGAAACGTTGTTGAATGACGACGCGAGTGCGCTTGGCGAAGGCTTGTCCGACCTCGGCGACTTCGACATTGGCATCGGGGTATGACCGAGCTGCGTGGTATCTACTACGATGGCGTGACTTCCGAGCCGACGGAGGTCGTGGTCGCGCTGGACGAGCACGGTGTGCTGCACGTCGCGGGCTTGCTCGGACCGGTAAGTCATGCGCTGGCCGCGGTCAGAATCGACGGGCGCCTCGGCACTACCGCGCGTTCGCTATGGTTTTCCGACGGGGCCAAGTGTGAATCGAATGACCAGGCCGCGGTGGACGCGCTGGCACGCCGGCAGGGCAAGGGTGGGGCCGGGCGCTGGGTACACGCGCTCGAGTCCAGCTGGCGTTCCGCGCTAGGCGCGGTGGTGTTGCTGATGCTGCTGATGGGCGCTGGCGCCAACTGGGGTATTCCGTTCGCGGCGCGGCGCGTGGCAAACGCCGTCCCCCAAGCGATGGCCTACGACTTGGGGCGCGGAACCTTGGAGGTGTTCGACCGCACGTTCCTCGAACCGTCCGAGTTGACCGACGAACAGCGGCAGCGGCTCGAGCGTGAGTTTGCGGGCATGGCTGCTCACTACCCGGACTTGCCGCTCAGTTTGACGTTTCGTCGTGGCATCGGCCCTAACGCGTTCGCGCTGCCCGACGGCACCGTTATCGCCACCGACGAGCTGGTGAAGCTGTCGCAGAACGATCAGCAAGTGATGGCGGTGTTGGCTCACGAAATCGGGCACGTGCACCATCGGCACAGCTTGCGCATGGCGCTCGAGAGCTCGACGGTGTTGTTGCTCGTCTCCGCATACCTGGGCGACGTCACTCAGCTCACGACGCTGTCGGCGTCGCTGCCGGGTGTGTACGCCCAAGCCCACTACTCGCGAGACCACGAGACCGAAGCCGACACTTTCGCGCTCGAGTACATGGACCAGACCGGCATCGCGCGTCGCAATTTTGCTGACATTTTACGGGCTCTGCAGAAAGCGTCGGGCCCCGACGGCGAGCGCGGGCTGCAGTACCTAGCTTCTCATCCGCCCACCAGCGAACGCGTTCGACGCTTCGAGAAGTAGCGAATTTGCGGTCACGGCGCCCGTTCGCACTTGCCCGCTAGCGAGTTCGCCCGGGTCGTGCGAGGGTTCGGCCACGTCTCGGAGTCCTGGGTCTGCCGCAATCGGTGCGGCTCCTCCGAAGCGAGACCGCAGTCCTAGATGGCGATCCCCTTTCTGAAACGTGCGCTCGAAGAGCCGACTTATGGCTGGGCGCGCGACGGTGAGCTGTACGTGCCGACCACGCGCGAGATTCGACGCGAGTGGTTCAGCCGCATGAACCTGCTGCGCGACAGGAAGGCGTGGCTCTCGGTCGCGGTTTGGGGCTTCACGCTCGCTTTGCTTCCGTTCGGCGTGGTCTTCTTGACCAAGTATTTCAGCTGGAAGCTGATGCTGGCCGGCTTCTTGTACTCCATGGTTTGGGTCGGCACACAGGGCACCGTGTACCTGCACCGCTACGGCACGCACCACGCCTTCACGTTTCGAAACGGCTTCTTCCGCTTCGTGGTCCGCAACCTCTCGCTCAAGCTCGTGCCTGAAGAGATGTACATCGTGTCGCACCACGTCCACCACGCCTACTCGGACCAGCCGGGCGACCCGTACAACGCGCGCGCGGGTTGGTGGTACTGCTTTTTGGCGGGAGATTTACACCAGCGCATCAACCAGCAACTGTCGCCCGAGGACTACAAGCGCGTCGCTGGTCTGCTGAAGCATACGGGCATGCGCCTCAACACGTACGAGCAGTACCAGCGTTGGGGTTCTGTTACGGATCCGCGGCGTCTGGTCGCGCACTACCTGCTGAACTGGGCATTTTGGTACGCGGTCTTCTACCTCGTGGGCGGTCACGCGCTGGCGACGGCGCTGTTCGGCTGGGCCGCCGTTTGGGCGATTGGTATCCGGGCGCACAACTACGACTTGCACGCGGGCGGCAAAGACCGGCGGCGCGAGGGTGTCGATTTCGACCGCAAAAGCCTGGCTATCAACGCGCTATGGCCGGGTTTCGTCGCAGGTGAATGGCACAACAACCATCACTTGTTTCCGACCAGCGTGCGCGCGGGCTTTTTGCCGTGGCAGCTCGATTTGTCGTTCGTGTTCATCTGGTGTTACCGAGCGCTGGGCGGCGTCAGCAGCTGGCGCAACGGTCAACAACGCTTCTACGAGCGGCACTACTTGCCTTACCAGGCTGAGGTCGCTCGAGCGCGTAAGCCGGCAGGCGCGGCGCCTTCGCAAGACAGCTGAGCCGAGGCTCAGGGCTAGCGGCGGCGGCGGCGGGCATTCGGCTTCGGCTAAGGCCCGAAACGCTCTGCCCAGCTTGCGCATTGGCGGAGCGAGGCCACGCTTAGCCGGCGCAAGGATTCGTCAAATCCAGCAAACGCCGCTAGGCTGCCGGGCGTAGCTCGAGCCACCAGCATGCAGACGAATCGAGAGCTAGCGGCTTTTCTCATCGTGCGCGATGAAGAGGCGTTGCTGGGTGGTTGCCTAGCGTCGATTCGAGCATGGGTCGCTGAAATTTGCGTGTTGGATACCGGCTCGCGCGACGCCACGCTCGAGATCGCACGCTCGTTCGGAGCCAAGACAGCGTCGTTCACGTGGTGCGACGACTTTGCCGCGGCCCGCAACGCATCGCTTGCCATGTCGCAAGCGCCCTGGGCACTCGTAATCGATGCTGACGAGCGTTTGGTCGAAGCGACGGGACCGGCCCTTTTGCGCGCGACGACCGCCCCCGACAAGCTCGCTTACTACGTCACACGCGAAGACTTGCGGCGGGAGGGCCCGCCGGACTGCCTGGCCGTTGCGCGCCTGTTTCGCAACCGCGAAGACATCCGCTTTCGTCGCCCCGTTCACGAGGGCATCATGGACGACTTGGTCGCGCTGGGCGCCGGAGCGTTAGAAGACAGCGGCGTGCGCATGACACACTTGGGGTACTTGCCCGAGGCGCTGCAGAAGCAAGACAAGCAGGCGCGCAACCTGCGAATCTTGGCGGCCCGCATGCGCGACGCGCCTGACGACCTGTACAACGCCTACAAGCTCGCTGTCACGCTGCCGGCCGGCGCGCGCGAAGAACGGCTGGCGGCCTTCGTGCTGGCTCACGCGTTGGTGCAAGGGCTGCCGCCCTCCGGGCCAGAGCGCAGCGAGCTGCCGTTCCTGCCGCGCCTGTTCAGCGCGTACTCGGCTTCGTTGGCGGCCGATGGCGCGCTCAGCGAAGCGTTGACCATCGCCGACGAGGGCCTCCGGCAGGTGCCGCCCAGCGCCGAGCTCATGTACCGTCGCGGTGAGCTGGCCCGTTGCGTCGGAGATCTGAATGCCGCACTAGTTTGGTTGGAGCGGGCTCGCTTGGATCGAGACAGTTCGCTGGTGCGCGCTGATCGTCCGCTGGAAGTAGCCGCCCAGTGCTGGGCGGCTATCTTGGCGCTCACGGCCGAAGGCCACGGAAATTTGGCGGTGCCACCCGCGGACGTGGCGGGCGACGTGCGGGTCAGCTGCGCACTCGTGCGGCTCGGTTTCGCGCGGGGCCAGACCAAACAAGCGCTGGCGCGCTTCGCGGGATTGCTGGAGTCACACTTTGGCACGGACGAGGTGCGGCTATTGGCGGGAGAAATTGCCTGGCGACAGCGCGACTTCGCTACTGCCGAGAGTATGTGGAACCTGACCCGCTCCATGACCCATGCGGGTCACACGGCGCGGGCTTGGCTCGCGCTGCTGGCGGCCGTTGGCGGCAAGGCACCGCCGCCCTTAGAAAGGCCCCGCGATACGTCGGTCGCGGCCCTAGCCATCCTGCTGGCCCGCCTGGGCGGCGCTGCTGCCTCGACCGACCCTGCAATGGTGCCCGAAGCCCTGTCGCGCGCCGACACTCGCTGGCGAGCCGAGCTGATGCACGCCGGCCGCGCGGATCTGGCGGCAACGAGCTAGTGGCTTGGTCGCGACGTTTCACGCGCACGCCAGCTGGCTTACGCTCAGGGCGATGCAGCCCGAAGCCCACCTGCTATCCGAGACGAGCGCGTTTCCCAATAGCCGCTACCCGGCGTTGGTGTATCGCGCCGCGCTACCCAACAGTGGCGACTTGGCTACCAGCTTCGAGAAACTTTTTGAAAGCCATGGCTGGACCGGCTTCTGGCGAAACGGGCTGTACCGCGCGCATCACTATCACAGCACCGCGCACGAGGTGCTGGGCGTGTACCGCGGCACGGTCGGCCTACGTCTGGGTGGTCCAACTGGCCCAGTGCTCGAGCTTCACGCCGGTGACGTGGCGGTCATACCAGCGGGCGTCGCCCACAAGAACGAGAGCCAGAGCGACGACTTCGCGGTCGTGGGCGCCTATCCCAGCGGCACTTCCGCGGACCTTCAGTTTGGCAAGCCTGGCGAGCGCCCCAGCGCGGAAGGCAACATCGCCAAAGTCCCCCTTCCCAACCGGGACCCGGTGGCCGGTGAAACGGGAGCGTTGCTGCGGCTGTGGGGTTAGCGGCGCTGGAGCGCGCTAGCTACCTACCTGCGCTGCGCCAAGTGCGCGCGGACCTTGCTCACGGTAAAACCGACCATCTTCACCGCGGCGCGCAGTTGCGTTTCAGAGCAGTTGAGCTTCTGGCACCAGAACGCGACCTCCGTGGCTTCGCTGACGCTGATTTTGGAACGGTCTTTCGAGTTCTCCGACATAGCGACTCCTGCTGAGGCGGACTCGAATGTCCGGCACAGCAACAAGACGTCACGGCGAGCCCCGTACGTCAAACTTTCGTTCCCGGCAGGCACGATCTCTCGAATTCGCGACGCGCGGC
>JAYUYU010000182.1:0-2677 GCA_043752365.1 Myxococcales bacterium
GAAGATCGACCGAGACAACTTCCATGGCGATTGGAACTACGTCATCAGGCCGCGCGCTCGTACGGTGACCGACTGACTTCGCCATTCCCGGGCCCTAAGGGCCCGGGAATCGGCGTGCGATCGAGTCCCCGTCGATTCGGGATCGACAGGATCCAGCCGACATGATCTACGTTCGCAGTTGACGCGGAAGACTTGGTTCGTCAGAAGTGGCGCCTGCTGAAAGCGACCATGGGCGAGCGAGCGCGTCGGCTGGGCTGGCGCTGAAGCGGGCGCACTGGGCTACGGCAGAGTGGCCGCGGTGGCGCGAGCTACTGGGATGGCGATCAGCACCGTTAGGAAGGGACGAGACGAGGGACGGGCGGGCGCGAAGCCTGAGGATGTCGTCAACGTCCGGCGGAGCGCCGGGAAACGACCGTTTGATGCCCAGAATCCCGAGGTTTGGCCGGCCATTGAGGGGCTTGTTGATCCCGTCACGCGGGGCGATCCAGAATCCCCGCTTCGTTGGACATTCAAGAGCACGCACGCGCTGTCCGCGGAGCTGTTTGCTCGGCACGGCATCCGAGTCAGCCACAAGACGGTTGCCAAGCTGCTGCGGGAGCACGGCTACAGCCTTCAGGCACCCAACAATCAGTGGAAGGGGCGCAGCATCCCGCTCAAAGCTGCATAGCTCGCGGAATCCCCGTCATTTCCGTTGATACGAAGAAGAAGGAGCTGGTCGGCAAAGGGAGCGAGTGGCAGCCACAAGGAGAGCCCGAGCTGGTGGATGTGCCCAACTCTCCATCGGACGCCGTCGGCAAGGCGCTCCCGTACGGCGTATACGATCTTGCCGCCAACGCGGGCTTCGTGAGCGTGGGTGTCCATCACGACACGCCCGTGTTCGCGGTCACATAGATCGGAGCGTGGTGGGCACAGGTCGGCTCGAGCTTCAGTTTACCGGCCCCCATCGGTAACAGCCAAAAGCTACCCCACACCTAGATGGCCCACCGGTGGCTATTCGATGATGCGTTGGCGGGCGCCGCGGGCGATGTCGAGATGAAAGTGGTCGCGGTGGGCGGCGTCGTGGTTCGGCGTGAGGATGTGGTGGAAGAGCCCGGAGCGCGCCACCTCGCAGATCAGGTCGCGCAGCACTCCCGCGTCGCTCGATAGCTCGGGCCGCGCGCGCGCGCCGTCGCCGCACACGGGCTCGCCGATGGCGCCTTCGAAATCACGTTCGACGACCAGCTCACTGCCGTCAGCGCGCTTCAGGCGCGTCAAGTCGACAGCCAGGCCGAACGAGTGCTGGCTCGGCTTCTTCTTACCGGGCAAGTGCGCGCGCGGGCGATACATGTTGTCGATGCGCGCCTCGACCACGTCGTAGCGCTTCAAAAGCGGCGCGAGCTCGGACAACGCCAACGCCAGTCGACAATCCAGTATGCCGTAGGGGCTCTTGCGGCCCGGCGTGACGAAGCGCACGCCGGCTATTGGCCCCGTCACTCGCACGGGTGTGGCGACGCCGACGGCCATGCCGCGAAAGCGCGTTACGCCCAGCTTGCGGCGGCTCAGCTCGGCCAAGCACTGTTGAGGCGACAAGCCAGCCCAGCGTGAAGCCAACGAGCTCTTGGCCACGACCGGCGAAGGCAACGGCTCCGCGTAGGACACTCGCTCGGTGGCGTCCTCGGCGTCGGCCGCCCGCCCCGGTGCTGGCAGGAAGAGTGCGACGAAAAACGCCAAACCCACCACCCAAGCCCTATCAGGGGCCAGGCCGCTGCGTGCTCGGGCGCGCGACATGCTCGATCTGTGGCACGCCACCACGCAAGCTGCCAACTTCGCCCGAATTGTGGGTTAGAATGCGGCGGCTGACATGTACTTCCCCGCCGGTCTTCCGCTCATCGCCGTTATTGCGCTCGTGATTTGGAACGCTCGCCAAGAGGCAGCACAGCGCGCGCAAAGCGGCGGCAGCAACAAGCCGAGCACCTGACTGCCCCGCACGCCGAAGCGCGCGAGCAGGGGCTCAGGCTTCGTCCTTCTTTTCGGTGATCTGCGGCTTCTGCGCCGCGGCCTTGTCGTCCTCGGCATCGTCGATGCTCAGCCCCTTTTTGAAGGAGCGAATGCCTTCGCCGAGACCTTTGCCGACACCAGCTAGCCGCCCCGGGCCGAAGACCAAGAGGACGACGACGATGACGATGAGCCAGTGGATTGGAGAGAGCGAACCCATGTTTTAGGCCTCCTGGCGACGGGGACAGTGCCGCAATGCGGAGCTGCGTGACAATAGCATTGTGCCGCCCAGAAGCCACGCCGGCCGCGAATCATTCCAGCTTCAGGCGTATTTCGCGTTCGGACTCGGGAGTCTCCAGCAATAGCTCGAAAGAGCGCGAGGTTGCACCCAGCCGAGTGCCCAGCGTGACGCGAATTGGCGGGGTTTCACCGCCCAGAGACTCCAGTCGCAGCCGCAAGCGGTACTCACCTTTCAGCGGCTCGCCCTCGGCCAGGTAGACGTTTTCGAGGTTCTTGCCCTGGCACTCGGTGCCACGCCCCGGGCAGTCGCGATCCTTCGTGAGCCCGCTGCGGGCGACGCGACCGACTTCGATAAGGTCGCCGTTCGGATCGACGACGCGCAAGTCCACATCGGCCTTCGACGCGCTCCAACCCGCCAAGAACTGAACGAGGCCGAGCGTCAGCCCGCAGCCCTCGTCGATCA
>JAYUYU010000183.1:0-6940 GCA_043752365.1 Myxococcales bacterium
AAGAGCAAGATGGCGAACGAGGTCTTGCCCACGGGCGACGTGAGCAAGCTCTTCTCGGCCATGGTTTGCATGGCCACGGCCGTCGACGACAACCCCAGCGCCAAGCCCGCCACCAGCGCGCCCTGCCACGGCAACCCCAGCGCAAACAGCCCCAACCCGAGCGGCACCGCGCAGGCCAACAGCTGCAAGGCGCCACCGCCGAACACGCTGCGACGCATCTTCCACAGGTGCGACGGGTCGAGCTCGAGCCCGATCACGAACAGCATCAAAACCACGCCAATTTCTGCAAAATGGAGGGTTGCTTCGGGGTCTTCGACCACGCCTAGCCCAAACGGCCCAATCAGGCAGCCCGCCGCCAGGTAGCCCAGCACCGAGCCAAGCTTCGAGCGGCTGGCCAGTGGCACGCAGATCACGGCCGCCGCCAGGTAGACGATGGCGTCCGTCAGAATAGACTGTTGACTCATGGCCTGCCTCCAGCTTCGTTCAGCTGCCCTTCGAGCCGTTGCCGGTACTCACGACCGTAAGCCGCGAGCTCGTCGTCGCTGAGTCGATGCGCGCCGTGCAAAATCAACGGTGGCTCCCAGCCCATTTGGCAAAAGCGCGCGGTGTTCTCGATGGGCGGGACGAAATCGTGGAAGGGCAGCCGGTGCATGCCGTCGGGGCCGTACGCTGAAGGCTCGCCGCCGGTGGTCGTCACCCACAAGCAGCGCTTGCCCGCGAGCGCGTTGCCGCCCTCGCCGTAGGCCCAGCCGCGCAGCAGTACCTTGTCGAACCAGTGCTTGAACATACCGGGCGGCGCGTACCAGTAGGTCGGGTGCTGCCAAATCACCACCTTGGCCCGCGTGAGCGCCTCTTGCTCGGCCGGAACGTCGATGTCGAAGTTGGGGTACAGGTCGTACAGGGACCGCAGCTCCAAGCCCTTCAAGTCGCGGACCGCCTCGAGCAGCGTCTGGTTCGCCCGCGATTTGTCCGGGTACGGGTGCGCGAAGACCAGCAGGTGCATGCCCGCCTTTTAGCCTAAAATTGCCAACGTTGGGCGCAGCTTAGAACTTCACGTCTGGCAAGTCGGTGTGAAACAGGCCCGCGTAGGCGTGCCGGGCGCGAGCGCGCAGCTCGGCGTCCGGCAACTTCGAAAGCTCCTCGAAAATGCGCTGTGGGTTCTCGGCCATTGGCGACCCGTGACGGCCTGCGGCCAGCGCCGCCAGCTCGAGGTGCACCACGAAATGAAGCGACGAGCCCGCTCGCGCGCCCACGAACGGCATCACGTGCGCGAGCGCGAGCTTCGGCGAGACGCCGTCGGTTACCAGCTCGGCCAAGTAGGCCGACAGCTCGCGATTGACTTGGTCGATGGCCGCGCGTTCATAGCCAAGCAGCGCCTTCAGCACGGCGGGTGCGCGCATCAGCTCTGGGCCATCAATTTGATGCTGCAGCTCGTGCCGCTCGACCAAGCGCCGAATAGGGGCTTTGGGCTGTTCGGGTAGCGAGCTTGCGTAGGCGTCGACCTCGTCCAACACCACCAACGCGAACGGCTGATGATCGCGCGAGAAGCCGAGCCGGTCGTGATTGTCACGCGCCGCACCCAACCGCCGCACTCCGAGCAGCGCGTAGTCGACGCCGTCGGCCCGCGCCGGCCGCACCACCTCGACCCTATACGGATGCACCAAAAACAGCTGTTCGACGCGGCCTGCGTGACGCCCGACACTTACGCCCGGGTCTAAATAGTAGGGCATGCGCTGGGCCCGGTTGGTCTCGTTGACGGCTTCGACCAAGTGAAACCAACGCCGGCCGGCCAAGTCGAGCTCGGCCGCGCCCTGCACCAGCGAGGCGACGGCGCGCCCCAGCTCTGGGCTGAGCTCGCGCGCGGCGCGCAAGACCTCGTTGCCGGCGGCGCGTGCTTCGGCCAACTCGGCGGCGCTGGCGCTGGTCTTGACCTGCAGCCCCCAACGGGCGCGCGACTGCGCCCAGCTCGGCATCAGCTCGCCGAACAAGCGGTCCGCCTTCGCGGAGCGCGCTCCCAGCGGCCACGCGACGCCCTTTTTGACCGGCCGTGAGAGCGCGAACACGGCCGCAACGACTAGCAGTCCCAACGCCGAAGCCACGCGCACGAAGCGTCGCGGCGCGCCCGAATGTTCGTGGTCGGAGCTGGCCCCGAGCCCGGTGGCCCACAACGCGCTCAGCTCCAGCGAGCGCGCGCTGAGCGCCAACAACGCCGCGAGCGCGCTGGCAATCGCGGTCGTGACCACCACCGACAGGTCGCCGAAGGTCGCCAGCACGTTACGCAACGCCAGCCCAAACAGCAGAGCCGGCGAGCCGAAGGTCGTCAGCTCGGCGAAAAGCGCTGTGTGCTCACCACGACCCGAAAGCGAAAAGGCAAGCGCCAACGCAGCCGCCAGCAGCGGAAACACCGCTATCACGAGGATCAGCCCATAGCCCAGCACCAGCCGAGGATCAGGCAGCTCGGCGAGCGCGGCCACGAAACGCACGCACGTCTGCAGCGGCGCTTCACCCTCGCCCGGCCACAGTCCGAAGCTCAACCCCGTGATCACGGCCCCCACTGCCAACATCCGACTGGCGCGGTGGCCCGCCGGCTCTGCCAACAGCCGCAGCGCCGAGCCCGACAGCGCAATGCTGAGCACGTACAGCTCGATGCGTCGATTCAAGCTTTCGGGTAGCGCCGACACGTCCCACGCCGCCGCGTCCGCGCCGAGCTTGGCCACCAGCGACCAGCACCCGAGTAGCAGTAACGTCAGGAAGGCGAGCAAGCTGGGCCGCGCCAAGCGCCGCGCGGCACCGACCAGCAACGCACCCACCACGGCCGGCGCAAACGCCGCAGCGGCAGTCGCCGGATGCAGCTCGCCCAAGACTTCCCAAATGAAGACGGGCCGCCCGCCGACGGTCTCGAACGGCAACAGCGGGGACGCCAGCAACACCACCCCACCCACCGAGCAGGCTGTGCGTAGTCGCGCGGCCGTTGAATCGTAGGTCAGCCCGTGGAGCGGTCGCTCGGACTCGGACGTCACGGCACCGGCACGGAGGCGACGGCGCTCAGCGAGCGCTCCTGCGGGAACACCGGATCTTTGGCGCGCAGCTCGAAGTATACGAATTTGCCATCGAGGGAGAATTGCGGGTAACGCATTGAAAAAGCGTTACCGGTTTGGGTCAACCGGGTCGTGAGCTGCTTGGCGATGTCGTACAGGGCAATGTCGTTGTCGGCCATAAACGCAATTTTGTCGCCAGCCGACGAGATCGCCGGCTCGTACGCGTCCGCCACGCCGAGCGGTTCCAGGCGCGCTGTTTTGACGTCGTACAACGCCAGGCGCATGCCGTCGTCGGCGTTGCGGCTGAAAACCATGCGTGAGCCGTCACCGCTCGAGCTTGGCAGCGCCAGCTGCGCTTCGCCCGAGACGCTACCCAAAACCGTGACCTTGGCCGGCGTCGCATCCAAGTCGATAGCCTGCAGCCGCTGCCCAGGACCTACCGGCTCGTCGTCAGCGTCGTCACCCGGCGGAGTTGCGGCAGTTTTGGTCGTGCTCGGCTCCGTGTTGCGCACTAGCGTGCCCAAGCGGCCTGCGCCAAGCCACGCGAACCCGCTCAGCGGCTCGAGCTTTGGATCGCTGCGATACAACTCTTTGCCGGTGACCACGTCGACGACCAGCACGCCAGCAGGGCATTTGCGACAGGTGCGCGCCCAGGCCGCCACCAGCCCGCCGCCGGGTGCCACTTTCGGCTCCGACAGGCGCAGCTTTGCTTCCATGAACAGGCGCTTTGGCGCCTCGAGCCCGCGCACCGCGTGCAACGCCGTGGCGGCACCATACAAATCTTCGACGTAAGCCGTGGTGGTTCCGTCCGACGACGCCGAGGCGTAGCCGAGCACGTTGTAGCCCTCGAACACGGTGCGCGGCTTGCCGCCCGCTTCTTGCCAATACAGCCGCTCGAGCTCGAGGAAAAAACCGAGAGTCTCGGTTATCGGCGAATAGAAGGGACGTATAGCGCTCGATTTCACGAAAAAGCCGGACGCGCCCAGCGCGCACAATCCGTCTTGCTGCCTGAACGAAGTGTGCAGCGTCACCTTGGTCGGGCTCTGGTCTGCGGCCTTGAAGCTTTCGGCCAGCTCGGCGTAGGTGCGCTTGGCGAAGTCGAGCTGCGAAGCACGTTTTTCCAAGTAGACCTTGGCCGCGCTGAGCTTGCCGGCCGCAATCCGGTCAGGACCCTTCAAAATGGCTTGAATGGCCTCGTGCGCCAGCAGGCCCGGCAGCAAGGCGTCGAAGGTTTGCCAGCCCAACGCCTGCGAGCTGAGCCGTAGGGCCTCGGGCTTTTCGCCCGCGCCCGACCAACTGCGGACGTCGCCGAGCAACTTGGCGGCGCCGTCGAAGCGCGCAAGGTGGATGGTGCCGCTGGCGCGCACTTCCACCACGCTCGCCTCCTTCAGCTCGGCGACCTCGAGCTTGACGCGCCCCGTAACGATGAACGAAGCCCCCAATCGCTTGGCGGCATCTTCCGGCGTGACCGCGCCCTCCAGCTTTTTCAGCACGGCCGGGTCACCGCCGTCGACGACCTCGAAGCCGAGCTTCTTCAAGTGAGGCACGACGTTGTCCAGCAGGCGCGCCGCTGTCGTGGAGCCCTCCCACCACTGGCCATCGGCGTCGACCGCGATCAGCACCCGCAGCGGTTCGCGCGTCTCACGAGTTAGCAAGAAGGCCGCGCCAGCCGCGCCCAGCAGCAGCACCAGCGCGACCACGAGCGCGCCGGTGCGCTTCGGTTTGAACGACGTCTCGTCGTCAGCTACTTGCCCTGACCCTGCCCGGTCCGCCGCCTCGCCGCTCGCTTCCATGCGTCACCTTCCCGCGAAGGCTGAGAGTTACCGAGCGGCCGCGGAAAGGCAACGCCCAGTGCTGGCTTGGCGATGAAACTCCGCAACGTTCGCGCGGCCCGGCGTAGTCGAGCCGCAACGTCTACCTGTCAAAGCTCGCACGTCATTTCCAGCATGGTGCGCCGAAAGCCGAACGCCGCGAACAGCTTTTGGGCAGCGCGGTTTTTGATGGCGGTGTGTAAGACCACTCGCGGAGCCCCGCGGGCCTTGAGCTCCGCCAGGGTGCGCTTCAGCAGCTGTTTACCTACACCTTTGCGACGCGCGCTGTCGGCAACCAGGATGTCGTGAAGGGCGCCGTGCGCGTCCAGGAGCGCGTTCCAGTCGCGCGGTTCGAGCCGCGCGTAGGCGTAGCCGACAATCTGGCGGTCGAGCTTGGCGCAAAGAATGAGCGCGTGCTTGTTCAGTAGCTCTTTGCCGAACCACCACTTGTAGCCCTGCTCGGGGTCGTCGATGAACAAGAAACGCTTGGCGTCGAAGGCCAAGTGTTGCCGGACCAATTGCCCTGCCAGCACGGCAATCTGCGGCAAGTCCCGGGCTGTCGCCCTTCGGATCTGTAGCGCCACTTTACCGGCGCCGGGTGCAAATATTCACGCCGAAAATGGTCGCCGTGCAGAAGCGGAAAGGCATGCGGCATTCGTCGTCGGTCTGGCAAAGCTGCCGGTCGCTCCCCATGCCCATGCTTTCACAGCGCGCCTTGCAGCTGGAGGCCGCGCTGGCGTCACCGGTGATGCTGATGCAGCAAATGTCGTTACCGGTGCAGTCTGCGTTGAGCGTGCAGCCCAGCACCGCGCCTTCGCAGCTTTGGTTCTTGCCGACGCACGCGAGCCCTGCCAGGCCGGCGCAGCAGTTCTCCTTGTCAGCATTGCAAATGTCATCGCCGCAGCTGATGGGCGTCACGTTCACGCCGCCGCCAGCGCCTGCAACGCCGACTCCCCCGACGCCGATCGTGCCGCCGATGCCGGTGCCTCCTTCGCCGCCTTCGGGAACCGGCCCGCGACCGCCGGTCACGCTACCGCCAGACCCGATCGGTCCGCGTCCGCCCACCGCAGAGGTGGCAGAGCTCGCGCCCGTGGAATTCGCCCCACCGTTGTTGGGGCGCGTACCACCCGTGGAGCTGCGGCCCGCGGTGTTGGCGCTGGCACCTTCGCTGGTCGTGCCGTCCGAGTTGTACAGGTAGTCGCCCGGGTCCGAACGGCCGCAGGCCTGAACGAGCGGGACCAGACACAAGGCGCTGACGAGCGCGCGAAGCAGGCGGGCGGACCGGGGCAAGGAGGCCATGCGTGGAAGGCTAGTACCTAGCTGGCGTGCGAACCAGGCAGGGGGCGCGTATGCTGGGGCTCCGCTGGGGCCATCCGCTCGGTCTCCTTGGATTTTGCGCTCTGAACGCTGAAGCAAATTTGTAATGGACCCAGCCGCCACCTCCTCCATCGAAGTCTCGAACACCCAAGTCTTGCTTGCCCTGACCGGGCCGCAGTCCAACCTGCTGATCGAGGTGGCCCGTCAAAGCGGAGCTGACGTCAGCTTGCGAGGCAACACCATCCTGGTCGCGGGCGACACCGAGGACGTCAAGCTGGCCGAGCGTTTCCTGCGCGACGCGGCCGAGTTGGTCGGCAAAGGCTTCGAGATTGGACCGAACGACGTCGCAAGCTCCCTGCGAGGGCTGCGCGCCGATCCAGCTCGCTCGCTGGTCGAGCTGCTCGACGAGACCATCATCGTCACCGCGCGCAAGCGCCCCATCTTGCCGAAGAGCCACGCCCAGCGTCAGTACGTCGAGGCCATTCGCACCCACGACTTGATCTTCGGCATCGGTCCAGCCGGTACCGGCAAGACCTACTTGGCGATGGCCATGGCCGCGTCGTGGCTGATGCAAAAGAAGGTGAAGCGCATCATCATGGCGCGCCCCGCGGTCGAAGCCGGCGAGAAGCTGGGCTTTCTACCAGGCGACTTGGCCGACAAGGTGAACCCCTATTTGCGCCCGCTGTACGACGCGTTGCACGAAATGCTCGAGTTCGAAAAGGTCGAGCAGCTGCGCGAACGCGGCCAAATTGAAGTCGCGCCGCTGGCCTTCAT
>JAYUYU010000184.1:0-2668 GCA_043752365.1 Myxococcales bacterium
CCCTACGCACGCTTCGATCTCAACGACTACTCCGTGCCTCACGACCGCACGCAGCGCACGCTGACCGTGCTCGCCGACCTCGACACCGTGCGCATCGCCGAGGGCAACGACGTGGTGGCCACGCATGCTCGTTCTTGGGACCGGGCCCAGCAGCTCGAAACACCCGAGCATTTGCAGCGTTTAGTCCTCGAAAAGAAGCGCGCTCGCCAGCACCGCGGGCTCGACCGCCTCGCCAAATCCGCGCCCAGCAGCCAGGCGTTTCTTCGCTGCTTGGCCGAGCGCGGTGAAAATCTCGGCAGCAACACCTCGAGGCTGCTGCAGCTACTCGATGGTGCTGGAGCCGACGCGCTCGAAGACGCGCTCGTCGAGGTCCTCGAGCGCAACACCGTGCACATCGGCGCAGTGCGCCAGGTGATCGACAAGCGCCGCTCTGACCGCGGCCTGCCACCGGCCGTCTCCCTCCCGCTAGCTCCCAGCGAGCACCGCGACCTCGTCATCATCCCGCACCCGCTCTCCACCTACGACGCCCTCAAGAAGAATGGCAGCCATGACAACTGACTTCACTCCCACGGAATTGAAAACGCGCCTCAAAGCTCTCGGACTGTTCGGCCTGATTGGCTGCTGCGATGAGATCATCGACAAACCCTGGCTCCGAGAGGTCCTCGCCATCGAGGAGCGCGAGCGCCAAAAGCGCGGCTTCGAGCGCCGCGCCCGCGACGCACACGTCGGCGCCACCAAGCCGATGGTCGACTTCGACTGGACCTGGCCCAAGAAGATCGATCGGCAGGCAATTGAGGAGCTTTTCAGCCTTAATTTCATCAAGAGCGGTCACAACGCCGTGCTCGTCGGCCCCAACGGTGTCGGCAAGACCATGATCCTGAAAAACGTGGCCCAGCATGCGCTCAGCCGCGGTCACACCGTCCGCTTTGCCACCGCTAGCGACATGCTCGCCGAGCTCGCCGCCCAGGAATCGTCGCCCGCACTCGCGCGCCGCCTCCGTCGCTACACCCTCCCGCACCTGCTCTGCGTCGACGAGGTCGGCTACCTCTCGTACAACAGCCGCTACGCCGACTTGCTCTTCGAAGTCGTCACACGCCGCTACGACGCCGGAAAGCCGCTCCTGCTGAGCACCAACAAGGGCTTTGCCGAGTGGAGCGAGGTCTTCCCGCACGCCGCCTGCGTCGTCACGCTCGTCGATCGTCTTATCCACCGCGCCGAGGTCATCGACATCGAGGCTGACAGCTACCGCCTCAAAGAAGCCAAGGAGCTCACCGCCGCTCGTACCAAGCAGCGCTCGAAGAAATCCACCGGCTAAAACCACCGCCGCTGTTCACCGGTGAACTTCACCGCCCTCACGCGCGTTCTTCACCGGTGAACTTCACCGAATATTCGCGGTTCCTGATGCCCGCCAACAGCACTCGAGGACGCTCCCGAGCGGCAAGATTGGTGGCGGCGCCACGCCGCGATGATGCTCGGTTGAACCGACCCGCGCCCATCCCGGTGACTGGTCTGCTACTACTGCCGGGATACCACGCAAACGAGAGGATGGACTCCCGAGCAGCCCCGTCCTCCCGAGCAGACACGACCGGAGGGAGCATGGCGCGCCTGTTTTTGGGGTCTTGCCGGAAATCAGCGCTTCCTACATCAGCCGGTAAATTCGGCGCTTGGCCCGATCCAAAGCAACGCGGTCAGGAATTTGCCGTTTGGGGGCTAGAGTCAAAAGTTTTAACATCATCTTTAGATGAGTCCCGAAGAGGTAACCGACGCAGTGCATAGCCTCGTGGCGGGTGTCAACGGTGCAGCTGGCAGCGAATGGGACTCGGAGATGCTTCGGGCGTGGTTGACCGAGTACTTGGTGATGCGTGAAGAGGATGTGGCTCGGTTCGCCAGCGAAGTTGACCGCCTTCATTGGGACCTGAGTGGTCTGGAAGGGGTCGACGAGCAAGCGGGCTTCTTCCTGGCGGAGTTTACACCCGCCCAGGTGAGAGTGTTCGGCGGCGTGGGGCGCGCTGCGGAAGTGCAGGCGTACGGTGAGAGCGAGCATCCTGACGAACGCGCCGAAGTCGCCTCGGAAGCTGCTCGACGCTTTCAAATCGTGGGAGAGCCGGTTGTCGTCTCACGAGGTCACTTTGATGCATGGCTGTTGCCCGTGGTGTCGAAAAACTAGATCGAGCGAAATGGAGCGCGATCACTCGGTTGCCGACACCTCGATGGTCGCGCTCGGTGTTGTCCTGCTGGACTTGCTTCAATGGGGCCGCCGTGTGAACACGGCGGAAGGATGAGGAGAGGAACGCGATTCCGCGCTTGCCTTGCTCGCTTCAATGGGGCCGCCGTGTGAACACGGCGGAAGGCCGAGCGCAACAACGTTGTCTCCTTCACATAGCCCTGGCTTCAATGGGGCCGCCGTGTGAACACGGCGGAAGGTTAGTTACCGCCCTCGAAACGCTCCGGTTGTTCAACGCTTCAATGGGGCCGCCGTGTGAACACGGCGGAAGGCCCACGCTCGGATCCACTCAGCCACAACCGCCGAGCGCGCTTCAATGGGGCCGCCGTGTGAACACGGCGGAAGGGCAGATCCCGGAAACGTTCCGAGGGGAGCCGCGCACGCTTCAATGGGGCCGCCGTGTGAACACGGCGGAAGGCTAATAGCCCCGTCGCCTCACAGTCC
>JAYUYU010000185.1:0-6935 GCA_043752365.1 Myxococcales bacterium
GTTCGGATCCGTGGACTGCACTTGCGGCTCACCCAGCACCCAGAACGGGCCCGAACCACAGTCACAGGCGTGTGCGGGTCGCGTCCCGACCAGCGCGCCACCGATCAGGCCGAGCAGCGCCGGCCACGCCAACCAAACGAAGTAGGATTTCATGCGCTCCGTTCCTTGCACGAGTTGACGCCCGCTTCGCCGAGCTCACCTGTCACTAGAGCGCGCCGACGCACACGTTCTCGAGCGTGCCAACGAGGGCTTTCCTCCCGAACGAGGTGCAGACGGTGGTCTTGCTGGCCAAGGGGGGGAGCGTTGCGAGATTGCTCAGGCTCGACGCCTGAGAACGCAGGGCGCCGTCGGCGAACACGTAGATAATGCCTGATTTGCGGCAGATTCGCACGTCGTGCGGCGCACCATCGTTGATCACCATGGGCCCGACGACCAAGGTGTAGTGCACCTGATCGTCGGTCTCCACCCAGATGCCCGCTTGGCCGCCCAGGGAAACCTCCCAGAAATTGGAGTGCATGCAGATTTGGCGCTGCGAGACGATGGCGGAGTTGACTTGCGCGTTGGTCGTGATCTTGAACGAAATCGAAAAATCACCGGTGCCGACGTTGCTGAGATCCTGACTGCAAGTCGGGGCGACCTCACACGTGACTTCTTCGCCGGTGCCGCCAATGCCACCTTCGCCCGTCGCGCCGCCTTCGTTGGCTCCGCCCTGTCCACCGCCGGTGGCGTTGCCCGCCGCACCACCTTCGCCCCCCGCGCCGCCGGAGCCCGCAGTGGGCGAGCCGCCATCACCAACCGTCCCGGCGGTACCAGCAGTGCCGCCGGTGGGTGTGTGGTCCCGAGCGCCGCCGTTCTCCGCGCCGCTGTCGGCGCCGGCGGCGCCGCCTTCAGGACGCTCGACCCGAGGCTTGGTGGACTTGTCCGACGAGCCACACGCCTGCGACACCAGCACGACCGCCACTCCCAAGAGCCCGAGCCCGAACAAGTGTTTCACGACGCACAGTGTAGGGAGGGCGAGCGCACGTCTCAATAGGCCGAATCACCTACGGAGCTGCGATTCCAACGCAACTGCAAGAGCTGCAAGTGCCGTCACGCGCCGAGCGGATAGGACGGCCTCCCCCGGACGGATACTCCGCAACAACCTCTTCGAAGCGCAGGCCTAGGCCGAGCGAGCAGCCTCGCCGACCTCCGTGCCCAGGCCGACGCGCCCATCCGGCTTGCCGCCCGTCGACCTCATCACCGAGCGCGTGCTGGCTCTCCAGGCCCTCACCGAGTCCCCCGACGCCGACGCCGCCCGGGCCACGCTGCGCCATCAGGCGTACCCCGGCTGGACGTGAGCGGAGTCGGAGCTCCCAGCCCAAGTCCTAGCCCACCGAGCACCCGGGTTTCTATCCGGCTTTGCACGCTAGCCTTTCATTTCCTGGTGCGCCCGTACATGCTCTTGGCAATGGCGGAGGATCGAGTCGAAGGCGGCGACGCATTGTCGTGCTGGCTGGCTGGCGCGGGGCTAGCGGCCCTCGACGGCATCGCTGGCAGCGCGCTCGACGTGATCGGCGTCATCGATCGAACATTGACGGTGCGCTACCTCAACTGGACCGCGCCGGGGCTCACGCGCGAAGGCGTCATTGGTACGAGCGTTCTCGATCTGGCTCCCCCGGACTTCCGCGAGAAGGCTCGCGAGACCTACGAGGAGGTGCTGGCGACGGGCGTCGGCACTCGTCTCGAGATGCTGTTCCGAAACGACGAAAACGTTCTGTTCTGGGAGGTGCGCGTCGCACCGATCCGTAGCGGCGACGAGATCATCGGCTTGATCGCGATCTCGAGCGACGTCACCGAGCAGCGGCGCGCGCACGCCGACCGCGATCGCTTCTTCTCGTTGTCGCTCGACTTGCTAGCCGTCATGACGCCGGAAGGGCTCTTCAAGCGCGCGAATCCTGCTTTTGGCCAGACGCTCGGCTGCGACGTAGCCGAGCTGATTGGCACGCCCTTCCTCGACCTCGTCCACCCCGATGATCGCGCCCCGACCGTCGAAGGCTACGCCGTAGTCCGCAGCGGCACGCCGGTCAGCAACTTCGAGAACCGCTACCGCCGCAAAGACGGCGAATATCGCGTGTTTTCGTGGCGCGCTATCGTCGATCCCATCACCGGCGACGTTTACGCGGTCGCGCGCGACGTGACCGACCACCGCGCGACCGAAGCACAGCTGCGCCACGCACAAAAGATGGAGGCGGTCGGTCAGCTCGCGGGCGGTGTCGCCCACGACTTCAACAATTTGCTCCTCGCTATCATGGCCAACACTGGTTTGGCGCAGGACTTCACGTCGGGAGCCCCAGAGCTCGCCGAGCACCTAGCCGAGATAGAAGCCGCCGCTCAGCGCGCCGCAGATTTGACCAAGCAGCTGCTTGCCTTCAGCAGGCGCCAACCGCTGCGCCCCGTGCCCGTCGATCTGAACGAACGAGTTCGGGGATTGATGAAGATGTTGCGGCGCCTGCTGCCGGAGAACATCAGCATCGATTTGATTCCGGGTCACAACCTGCCGTCAATCAGCGCGGACGCGGGTCAGTTGGAGCAGGTCATCGTCAACCTGTGCGTCAACGCTCGAGACGCGATGGAGCGCGGCGGCCAGCTCACCATCGAGACCGAAAACGTGCTGATCAACTCCCAGTATTGCGAGTCACGCCCCTGGGCCAAGCCGGGACGCTACGTCCTCTTAAGCGTCAGCGACACGGGCCTAGGCATGACCGAGCAAGTGCGGGAGCGTGCCTTCGAGCCATTTTTCACGACCAAGGGGGCGCACCAAGGCACGGGCCTGGGGCTTTCGACCGTGTACGGCATCGTGCAGCAGCACGACGGCATGGTTCACCTGGACAGCGAACCGGGCGCGGGCACGACGTTCAAGGTCTACTGGCCCTCCCACGCGCGACTGGCGCAGACTGTCGGCAACAAGCTGGAGCCGCTGCCGCCGCGGGGCCAGGAAACCATCTTACTAGCCGAGGACGAAGATCAGGTTCGCAGCGCGGTCGTAAAAATTCTTCAGCGCGCCGGCTATCGCACGATCGCGGCCGCCACCGGGCTCGATGCGATTGCGCTGTTGCGCGACGGAACGGAACCGGTACACCTCGTGCTCTTGGACGTGGTGATGCCGGGCCTGGGCGGACCCGAGACGTGGGAGCAACTGCGTGGCCTGCGCCCGGGTCTGCGCGTCCTGTTCTCGAGCGGCTATGCCGACGATCGTTACCGGCAGCTCTTGCCGCCGGGCGCGGTGCTGCTCGAAAAGCCATTTCGCGCGGAAGAGCTGCTGCACCGTATCCGTAGGGCCCTCGATGAGGGCTCGCAGCCCTGATTCACCTTCACGAGCTCGCCTTGCGTCGTGGATGAGCTTGTGTTCGATGGGGCCCTCGGATTCGCCGGACATGCGCGCCATCTTGCCATGGGCGTGAGCCGACCGATGTGATAGGGCCGCGGATATGACGTCCGTCATCACCTTGGCTCCCATCGCAGCGCAGCTCGCGCGATCGGTCTCGCTGGATGCGCTCTTCCCGCGCGGGGTGATCGAGGATGCACTGCGCGACCATCGCGAGAGAGCACCGGACTCCGGCGAAGCCGAGCTGCCGGAAGACATCGAACCGTTTTTCGGTCACTACTGTGTCGTCGTTCGAGCCGCGGCCCAACTCCTCGGCGCCCCAGCATTCGACCGCCTGGCTCGATTTCACGACGAGGTCGACGAGGAATACATGCCGGGCGGCCCGCCCCAAAGCCCGGTGTACGACTCGTTCGCGATGCAATTCGTGCTGGGTGCGGTGCGGCAAGGCACCGGCAACGAGACGCCGTACTCCGTACTTGCGCGCCTGCTCCAACGCGATCCGTCGCGAGCACGCCTTCAGCGCATGGCTCAGAGCCTGGCCGACGCGCGGTTCGAGCTCTATCGCGTGAAGAGCGCCAGCCACCACCGTGCAGAAGTCGAGCCCGTGCGCGGCGGCAGCGCGTTAAGCGTGCGACCGACGGGTCCGTTCCTGCGAACTGGTGATTTCGGCCTCATGCGCGTCCTGCCGTTCGACAACGAGCTTTTCCTTGCCGACTCTCCGTATCTCCTTAGGGCGAGCGAGCAGGACTGGCGCGAGCACCTGGCCCGCATCGTCGCCGGGCAACAGGCTCCTGCCACCGTTTCGGCACCGCAGAAGACGAGCAAGCTCAGCAGCAAGGAGCAGGCGCGAAAGCGCCAGAAGGACAAAGCGAAGGCGGTTCGTAACGAGCCAGAAGAAATCATCAAGCGCTACTTGCAGTTCGGCCTGTCGGATCGCTATTGGCTCGACTACGTCATGGACGCCTACGCTGGAGAACGGCGCGGCATCGTGTTCCTCGCAGGTGTCCCGGATCGGCCGGAGCTCCTGCCACACGCGGACGAATACCAAGAGGCCCCCAAGCCGACGCTGCCGCCCCAGCTAGAATTCCGGCAGGCGCTTCTGCGCACCGCAATGAAAGAAGGTCTGCTCGACTTCGCACTGCGAGAGCTGCGCCGGCTCGCCAGCAGCGCAGAGCCCGCCGAGCTCTCACCGAACGAGCAAACTCTGCTTGCCGCGTATGCGACGTTTGGCCTTTCGAAAGACGGGACGACCGTGCTCGATCGGTTCGAGCGCTTGCGCGGTGCCGCATCGGTGCATCCGGAAGTGCGCTCATTCATTGACAACCTCAAGAACGGTTGGTTCACCGTCCTTCGCGTGGACCACATCCATCTGGACAAGGGGCTCGAAGTCTTCGATCTGCTCCGCGGACAAAAGCTCCAGGTCAGCGAGCAGTCAGCGACCCGCCAGCTCGCGCTGGGTGACCTCTTGCTGGGTTGGATATGCAAGGACACCGCTGGCACCATCACGTTCGAAGGTGGACTTGCACATGTACCGTCTTTCGGAGCACCGCCGCTACTGTCGCTAGTCGAACAGCTTCAACGTGCAATGCCGCCGTTGTCTGACGAGCAGGCTTGGAAGCGCAGCGCCGCGGAGCTGCCTTTGCCGCTCATCGCCGGCATCCTGGAGCTGCGCTCGAATCCGCCTTTGCCAGAGCTGATGAACACGAGCGGCGACCCGCTCGAGCTGGTGACCGGTCACTACCGGGTCCACGATCACGCGCGGGTCGTCGCTGCGCTACCGCGTGAGTTCCCGGAAAACGGCGACGGGAGCTACGGTTGCGTCGACGACGCGGGCGCGTCCCTGGCACGCATCGAGCTTTCCGGCAGCAAGCTCCGCGTCCAGGTCAATTCGCAGAAGCGCTTGAAAGCCGCTCAGAAGCGCCTGGAAGTCGTGCTCGGCGACGCCATCGAGCGCAGCCTCGACGCCCACGAGGACGTGGGGCACGCCATGCGCGCACGCCAAGGCAAGGCGAAAAAAACGGGGCTCCAATCAGGCCCGTTCGAGCTTTCGCCGGAGGTTGCGGCAGAGCTCCACCAAGTCGTGCTTGCAAAGATCCGCTCGACGCTCGACGAACCCATTCCGCAGTTCAAAGGCAAGACCCTGCGCCAGCTCGCGCGCAGCGCGAAAGGCCGCCCGGACGCCATCAGCTGGCTCAGGGAGCAGGAGCGCATCCTCAAGAGCAATCCGCAGTTCGCCGGCCTAGACCTGCGCCCACTCTGGCAAGACCTTTCCTTGCCCTTCCAGGGGCTCGAAACCGATCCTCCGCGCTAGGGCCTCGACGCACAGGCTGTGCAGCGCGATGGTGCCGGTGTTCCAGCACCGCCGAAGCCGCCGCCGTGCACGAAAAAGAGCTCCAACGCCGCGCCCGCAAAGCCGCCAAGCTCGATGCGGCCGAAGCCGAAGAGGCTTCCGACGGCGACGCCGAAACCACCGAGGCCGACGATGAGTGAGCCCGCTTCGCGCGCCGGCTCAGGCGTGCGAGTAGTAGCCAGGACGGCGCCTGCCGTGCGCCACCGCTCTCACGTACACACGCCGCGTCGTCGCCTTGTAGATGACCGCATACGGGAAGCGGTCGAGCAGCTTGCGACGGTAGGGCGCACGCAGGAACGGAAGGCTCTCCGCTTCGGCCTCGATCGCATCGAAGGCGCGCAGCACCTCCTCAACGAAGGCTTGCCCCAACCCCAGCTCCCGCGCCTCGTACCAACGGGCGGCTTCCTCGACTTCGCGCTCGGCAATCGGGCCGACGACGAGCGGTCGTTTCACCGAAAGAGGCCCAAGAGCCGCTGCCGCACTGCGGGCAGCTCGTGCTCAGCGCCCAGGCTTTCGTCCGGCTCCAACGCCTCGCGCCGTTCGACCTCGGCAAGCCACGCGCTTTCCCAGGCGGCACCCGAAAGTGCTTCACCGGGCGCCACGCTTGCCAGCAGTTCGGCCGCCAGCTTGACCCGGTCTGACTCAGACAGAGCGAGCGCGTTTACGAGAAGCTCTCGAGCAGTCATGACCCGCGTAGCCTGCCACTGGATGCCCAGTGAGGCCAACCGCTCTCAGCCTTGCCCCGGTGTGCCGCGCCCAGCTGGGCGCACAGGCAAGCGCAGGCAGGGCCTACCCCCTCAACCAGGCAGCACCATGTCAATAGCCGCCGAAAGTGCCAGCGCGCGACTCGCGCAAGAGCTGACGAAGAAGGTGCGCGACCGCGGTCTGGTGCTGTGGGTCGACGCCGTGTTTACGGCTGCGGGGAGTGCGGGGGAGACGCGGCATGCGCTGCGCCAAGCAGGCGCGTCCACCGCCTCGCGCCGCAGGCGCGTCCACCGCCTCGCGCCGCAGGCGCGTCCACCGCCTCGCGCCGCAGGCGCGGCGTCCACCGCCACGGTCACCTTGACCTTGGCCAGCCAATGTTGCCCGCCACCGCCCCGATAGCTTCTGCAATCGAGCTGCGCTTTGGCAGCCCCTCATGGACGAAAAAAAGCCCCGAACTTTCGTTCGAGGCTTTCGGTTGCGCGGGGAGGATTTGAACCTCCGACCTTCGGGTTATGA
>JAYUYU010000186.1:0-16256 GCA_043752365.1 Myxococcales bacterium
GCCCGCCCCTAGACGCCGCCGAGCACGCTGCCATCATCAAACAGCCGGGAAACAAAATCCTCCAACCTCGATCTCCAGATCCAGATCCAGATCCAGATCCAGATCCAGATCCAGATCCAGATCGAGATCGAGATCGAGTTCGAGTTCGAGTTCGAGTTCGAGTTCGAGTTCGACCCCTACTCCGGCTTCGGCACGTCTTTCCCCGGCAGCCGCCCGTACGTCTTCTGCGCGACTTGCAGCAAATCCTCACACTGCTCAATCGGCAGCCGTAACTTCTCCAGCGGGTCGGCCTCCACGTCGTAACAATTCCACCCCGTATCCCAAGAACGCGCCTCCAGCTTGCGCGAGCCTTGCATGATGCCCCAGTTCTCGAACGCGCACGACCACACGCCCGCGCAGTTCGTGAGCGGCATTGGCTCGGTGGTGAGCTCGCTACGCAACAGGCTGTGTCCGGCCATTTTCTCGCGATACTGGCGGATGCGCGGGTCGTCCGGGACGCCCATTAAGTCGAGTACGGTGGGCGCGATGTCGACGTGGAATAGGTACTCGTTGCGCTTACTGCGCAGGTTCTCGATTTCCTCCGCGCTGAGCGTGCCCGGCGGCGCGTCGATCCAAGCGGGAACGTGCACCTCTTCGTCGAAGATACTGAACGTGTGACCCATTTGCCCGTGCTCGCGAAATGCTTCGGCATGGTCGCTGGTGTAAACGATGACCGTGTTGGCGCCCGCGGGGGACGCCTTCAGCGCCGCGATCATTTTCGCGACGTGTCGGTCCTGTTGATAGATCGAGTTCTGGTAAAAGTTCTTGAACGAGGCGTTGTCTTCGGGCGCCTTGCTGGTCGTCCACGGCTGAAACGGCGTCGGTAGGGCAGGGTCCAGGTAGTACGGGTAGTGCACGTTGGACAGCTGCACGACCGCCATGAACGGCTCCTTCAGCGTGCCGATGTTCTGGTTCACGTGGTCGGCCAGGTACTTCTCGGGCGCGCCCATGTCGAGGTCGGAGGTGGGGTCCAAGTCAGTCGCGGTGATCCGCTGCGTCACGCCCAGGTTCTTGATCCACAGCCGCACGTTGCCGAACAGCATGTTCTGGCTCGTCCAGTAGGCGGTGTCGTAACCAACACTCTTGGCGTAGTCGAAAATAAGTGGCCACTCGTGCAGCGTGTCCCGGCTCTCGGTCGGCAGGACACCGGACCACAGCACCGCCAGCGAAATCGCGGTGCACGAGTCCATCGAGCGCATTTGCGTGAACGGAAAGCGCTCGGGCAAAAGCTGATTGGTGGCTTCGGTGCGCTTGCAGGTCGGGTCGTGCTCGATACACGTGCTGTCGGCGCGCACACTTTCCAAAATGACGAACAGCACGTTGCGCTTGGGCACGGCGGCGCGCGTCAGCGCTGGAACGGGCAGCGACGTGCGAGCGCGCGGGCGCAGCTGATTGCTTTGATCCGTGAAGCCAAGCTGCGTGCGCAGTAGACCGCCGATCGCGTTCAAGTACAGCGGGGCTGGGGTGGAGGCTTGCTCACTGCGGTGCTGGGTCGGGATGAAGAAGCTAGCCACCAACACCAGCGGGGCCAGCGGCGAGAGCACCACCGCAGGTCGGCGCGCGGGGCGCACGAGCCGTCGCGCCGCCACGACCAGCAGTAGCGCCAAACCGAACGGCGGCAGCTTGGCGCGCAGGTAGTTGCTCAGGTCGGCCAGCAGTTGATTGACAACGCTGTCCATGAAGTTGGACGCGAAGACCGACACGTCGACGTTCAAGTAGGCGTTGTACTGTTGGAAGAAGTAGCTCTGCCCCCCGACCGTGAACGTGACCATCACCACGAACAGCACGGCCGCGACGTGCCGGAGCCAGCCGCGCCGACGCGACGCCGCGTACAGCAGCACGCCCCACACCAAAATACTCTCGACGAAAGAGCCCAGGTAGGTGAGCGCGTAGAACTGCTCGAAGGCGCGAATGCGCGCGCCGCGACGCCAGAAGTCGAGCACGACGTCGAGCACCGGTACGACCAGCAGCACGGCCACTACTCCCACCCGGCGCAGCCGAGCCAAGCGGCGAAGGCGCGAATGGGTTTGGGTCTTGGCGACGGGCGCGTCGGCGCCTGTCGGAAAAGGGGGGATCGAGGAGCTTTGCGACACGATGTAGGTCAACCCGAGCCCCAACACCTGCGGCAAGGCACGGATTCGCTCGAATATTCGCAGAAGAGAGGGAACGCAAGTCGCTCCGAGCAAAGGCCGGTTCCCTTTGGTCTCAAGTTTGGACTGCGCTGGCCGTTTTCTACCGCATGGCCTTTGCGCGGCGTCTTGCCCTGATTCTTTCGCTCACCAGCCTGGCCCTCGGCTGCCAGCCGAAGCAAGAGGTGAGTGCCGAGCCCAAGAAGGTCGTCAAGAAGGAGGGCGCCAAGACCGAAAAGGGTCAAGCCGCCAAAGCCGCCAAAGCCGCCGAAAAGGCCGTCGTGGACCTACCCGACCCCGGTAAATTCGTCGTGCCGTTCGCCTGGGAAGCCGCCAAGGACGAGCCGCTAGCGCTGACGCGCCAGTTCTTGGCCGACGTACTGACCGACAACCAGGACTACATGGAGCACGGCGACAAGTTCTTTGCCGCGTTCGCCGACAAGCAGACGCCGCGCGCCACCGTCGTCACCTGCGCCGACTCACGCGTGCACACCACGGCCTGGGACGTCACGCCCGAGAACGACGATTTCGTCATTCGCAACATCGGCAATCAGGTCGCAAATGCCGAAGGCTCCATCGAGTACGGCATCGAGCACTTGCGAACGCCGCTGCTGCTGGTAGTCGGCCACACCGGTTGCGGCGCCGTCAAGGCAGCCATGGGCGACATGAGCAAGCTGAGCGCGCCCATCCAAAAAGAGCTCGAGCACATTCACCTGCCCAAGCCGACTTCCGGCAAGACTCCGGAGGCTGCCTGGGTCGAGGCCGTGATCGCCAACGTGAACAATCAGGTCGCGACTGCGCTCAAACACTTCGGCAAAGACGTGCAGGCCGGGCAGCTCACGGTGGTGGGCGCGGTCTTCGACTTTCGCAACGACTTACTGCAAGGCGCCGGCAAGCTCTCGATCGTCAACGTCAACGGCAACAGCGAGCCTGCCCGCATGCAAGCGTTCGTAGACGCCATTGGCGGTAAGAAGGACGAAAAGGAAGCGAAGGACGGCAAAGACAAGAAGCACGGCAAAGCACTGGCCAAGCTGGACGACGCGGCCGCAGCCGCGGAAATTGCCCAGCAACTCTCCAAGTTGCGGCATACAGGCGGGGTCGAGGCGCACGCAACTGGCAAGGCCGAGGCGCACGCCGGGCACTGAGTGAGCGGTCGTCGTCCGCAAAGTGAGCGGCTCAATACGGAAGAGACAGCGGCATTCCTGTCAAGCTGAGGTCGGCGCTGAGCGGCGCTTGGCCGAGCAGCGCCAGGCTGCGCGAATCGGGCTGGCTCCCGCCGACGAAGACACGAAAGACACCGGGTTCGAGCCGGCGGTTTCCCTCGTGGTCGATCAGCGAAAGCGACTTGGCGTCGAGCACGAAGGCAACGCGCCGCGAAGCGCCGGCCGCCAGCTGCAGGCGTTCGAAGCCCCGCAGCTCGTGGTGCGGTACGGGCACAGGGCTTTCGAGACCTTTGACGTACAGTTGAACGACCTCGTCGCCAGCGCGTGCGCCGCTGTTGGTCACCAGCACGCTGACTTCGAGGAGCAAGTCTTCAGCAGCGGCGGCCTGGCTACGTGACAGCTCGAGCCGTGAGTACGTGAAGCGCGTGTACGAGAGCCCGAAGCCGAAGGGAAACAGCGGTTCGACGTCCAGGTAGCGGTAGGTGCGACCGCGCATTGCGTAATCGTCGAACGCGGGCACGTCGGCCAAGGCGCGCGGAAACGTGACCGGCAAGCGGCCGCCGGGGCTCACGTCACCGAACAGCACGTCTGCCAGCGCGCTGCCGCCTTCTTCTCCCGGGTACCAAGCTTGGAGCACGGCCGAGGCGTGCTGCTCGGCGAAGGTGACTGCCAGCGCGCTCCCCGCAACCAGCACGACCACCACGGGCTTACCGACCGCCACTACGGCTTCCAGCAGCTGCTGCTGCAGGCCCGGAAGCTCCAAATTCAATTTGTCCCCGGCCGCCTCGGAGTTGCCGGCGTCGCCCTGCTCACCCTCGATTTGTGCGTTCAAGCCGAGCACGAGCACGCTCACGTCCGCGCGCTTCGCCAACATGACAGCCTCGGTCAAATTGCCGTGCGGCGCGCAGTTGGCCAGATCGGTGCCTTGAACCTTGCAGCCCTCCGCGTAGTAAAGCTTCACGCCCTCGGGCAGGCGCGCGCGAATGCCTTCCAGCGGCGTGACCGTGTGCGAGGCGGTGCCCGAGTAGTTGCCCCACAGCACCTGGGCACTGTTCGCGTTCGGGCCAATCACGGCTAGCGACCCGAGCTCGAGGCACAGCGGTAGCACACCGTCGTTCTTGAGCAGTACCAGGCTCTGCTGCGCCGCGCGCCGCGCCAGCAATCGGTGCTCGGGCGAGTCAATGACGTCGAACGGAATGCTGGCGTACGGCACGCGTTCTGGCGGGTCGAACATACCAAGCCGAAGGCGTGCCTCGAACAGCCGCGCCAGGCTCACGTCCAAGTCGGCTTCGCTCAGCAGCCCTTGCTCGAGCGCGGCCGGCAGGTGCTCGTAGGTGCAACCGCAGTTCAAGTCGCAGCCAGCCTTGAGCGCCGCCACTGCCGATTCGACAGGACCTGGCGTCACCAGGTGCTGCTCGTGAATGTCGCGAATGGCCCAGCAGTCCGAGACCACGTAGCCAGAAAAACCCCAATTTTCGCGCAAAATACGCTGCAGCAGCGTGGGGCTGGCGGAAGCGGGCTCGCCGTTGACTCGGTTGTACGCGGTCATGACGCTAGCGACGCCGGCCTCGTTCACGAGCGCCCAAAACGCCGGCAGGTACGTCTCGAACAAGTCTTTGAGGCTGACGCGCGCGTCGAAGCCGTGGCGTAGGCCCTCGGGACCGCTATGAACGGCGAAGTGCTTGGCGGTGGCGACCAGCTTCAGGTAGCGCGCGTCGTCGCCCTGCAGGCCGCGAACGAACTGCACCCCTAATTTGGCGGTCAGAAACGGACACTCGCCGTACGTTTCTTGGCCGCGGCCCCAGCGCGGGTCGCGAAAAATGTTGATGTTCGGCGACCAGTAAGTGAGGCCCTTGTAATAGCCGTGGTCACCTTCGGCGGCGTACGCATGGTGCTTGGCGCGCGCTTCGTCGGCAATCGCGCGCGCCACCTCACCCAGCAATGCCGCATCGAAGCTAGCGGCCAAGCCAATGGCTTGAGGAAACACCGTGGCGGTGCCGGCTCGCGCCACACCGTGCAAGCACTCGTTCCACCAGTTGTAGGCGGGAATGCCCAGTCGTGGCAGCGCCGGCGCTTCGTGCAGCAGTTGCGCGGCTTTTTCGGCAGGCGTGAGTTGCCGCAGTAGATCCGACACCCGCTCGGCGAGCGGCAAGTCGGGATCTCGAAACGCCGAACTCATTTTTTGGTTTCGCCGTTGATCATCCACTGCACCCCGAATGCGTCGCCCCAGAAGGCGTCGGCCAACGGCATCATGACCGTGGCGCTCAGATCTCCGTCATCACGCTCGTGATCAGGTAGTTTGCGACCAGAATTGCCACGGCGCTTTGTACCACTGCGCGAGTGGTGGCTTCGCCGACGCCTTTGGCGCCGCCCGAGGCGTTGAAGCCTTGATTCACCGAGATGGAGCAGATCAAAAAGCCGAAGGTCGCCGACTTCACCAAGCCCATGTAAAAATCGGACGGCATCAAGCCCTTCTCTACGTTCGCGAGGAAAGTGCCTGGGTCTACGCCGAGGCCCGTTACCGCGACCAGCCAGGCGCCACCCATGCCGACGCACGAATACAGAATATAGAGCAGCGGCAGCATGACGAACGCCGCTAGCAAGCGTGGCGACAGCAGGTACTGCACGGGGCTCACCGCCATCGTCGTCAGCGCGTCGATCTGTTCGGTGACGCGCATGTTGCCCAGCTCGGCCGCCATGGCGCTACCGGCGCGCGCTGTCACCATCAAGCCCGCGAACACGGGGGCAATTTCGCGCGCCAACGACACCGCCACCACCACACCGACCACACCTTCGGCGCCGTACTGGCGCAGCTGGTAAGTCATTTGCAGCGCCAGCACCATGCCGCTGAACACGCCCGTCAACGCGACGATGAACATGGACTGCACGCCGATGAAGTCCATCGCCAGCAGCAGCTGCACCAGCCGATACGGCGGGCGGAACATCCAGACCACGGACTGACCGGTCAGCATGAGCAGCCGACCCGCGGCGTCCAGCGCGTTAGTAACGGGCGAAATGAGGCGCGCCAGCAACGGCTCTTCAGCTGGGGTTTCGGACGCTTCGGCCAAGGTCGCCTACTTTACCCCGATTCGCCCGAGCGCCTCGAGCAACTGGCTCGAGCGGGGGCCAGTCGCCGAAATGACGGCACTACGGGGCTCACGGGCGAGCTTTAGCACCAAGGCGTCGCCGCCCAGCAAGCGCTCGAACGGCAGGCCCCATTCGACGACCAACAGCGCGCCGTCGTCGCGCGCCGGCAGCAGCCCCAGCTCGAACACCCCGCGCTCGTCGTCGCTCAAGCGGTAAAGGTCCACGTGGACCAGCTTGGGCTGCGTCTCGTACTCGTGCACGAGCGTGAAAGTTGGGCTCGTTACGCGCGCAGCGGCGCCCAGGCCAAGGGCGCGCGCCAAGGCTCCCGTGAAGAACGTCTTCCCGGCGCCAAGCGGTCCGTCCAGCAGCACCAAGTCACCAGCCAGCAGCAGGGGTGCAAGGTCCGCCGCCAAGCGTTCGGTCGCTGGCTTGCTCGGAAGCGCGCGCGCGAGTGTGGTCAAGGCGCCTCGCGAATGGTGAGGCGCCGCAGCAAACGACGCTTGCCACCGAAGCCTGTGGTCTCGCTGGTTCCGAGCGCCACCGCGACGTCGGCCAGGGCCGCCGGCAAACCAGCTCGCAGCTTGTCGTCTTGCCTCGCGCCTACTCCGCCCAGCCGTGCCCAGGCGCGGCGTACCAAGCTGCCAGCATCGCGCCCCAAGGACTCGTAAAAATCCGCGGGCACGTCGACGCCCGGCTTGGCGCTCGGGAAGCTGCCTGCCCCGAGCGTGAAGCGTTTGCCAGTCAAGCTCGACAACACCTCGGCGGCCTCCAGCCCGACGGCCACGATCGGCACGAAGCGCTGCTCGCGGGCCTCGGCGTAGAGCTCCAGCGCGCAGCTGCGCGGCCCCAACACCACGACAGCTTCCACGCCGTCTTGCTTCCAATCTTTGACCGGAAAGCGCGTTTGCCCAGCTCTTTCTGGAGTCGCACGGCAGTCGAGCCCGCCGCTGCCCAGGCGCATCCATTTCGAAATGGCGCGACGCTCGAGCTCCTTACGAATGGCGTCCAATTGGTCCATGTCGCTCGTTCCGAGCACGAACGACAGCTCCGAGATCACCAAATCCGGCGTGTCGCGGATCAGCAGCACCGGCGCGCTGCCCGACACCGCCCAGGTCGCGGCTTGCTCGGCTGACGTATCCGATGCCCCCGCCACCAGCGCCAGCGCCCCGGCGCGGGACAGCTCGGTCAACACTTCACCCACGTGCTGGGCATCGGATGCCTTGACCACGATCGGCAAGCTGTCAGCGCCTGGCAACGACGCGGACAGCGCGTCCGCCAGCCCCCGCGCCACGCTGGCCGAGCGGCGCTCGGCGTCCGGATCGCCAATTTCGAGCGCCAAGCCGACGAACGCGCCTCGGGAGTCGGCGGCCGTCGCAGCCGTCGCGGCGAGCTGCAAAAGCTCGACGGATAGATCGTTGCGACGCGCCAGCCCGGGGTGCGAGTCGAGCAGGCGGCGTGCCAAGCGCGCGTCCTTGTGCTCCACCGCCAAGCGAATGAGCCGCTCGCGCACCACGCGCCGCAGCCACACGTCGGGCGGTGACAGCGAGCCGCGCCGCGCGCGTTCGTCGAGCTCGGCCAGGCTGCCCTCGAGCGCAGCCTCGGGCAAGCTGCCAAGTGCGGCCAAAGCGCGCGCCCGTGCACGGTCGCCCAAGTCGGCCGGCGCTGCAGCCAAGTAGTTGGTCAGCGCCGCCAAAGCAGCGGCGAATTGACGGCTGGCGAGCGCGGCTTGCAGGTGTAGCTCCGAGCAGATCAGCCGCTCCGCGGGATCGACCAGCTTGCCTTCGAGCGAAGCCAGCTTGACGAGCGCAGCTTCGGGCTCTTGGCGTGCAAGCAACAGCCGCGCGGCGGCCACCTCCGCGAAGTCGCGCACGCTGGGCGAACGCGAAGCGCGGCCTTCGGCTATCAGCCTCTTGGCCCGTGCCTGGTCGCCGCTCACGATCGCAATCCACGAAAGGAGCACGCGCACGTTCGCCGCCCGGGGCTCAGTCGGGTATCGCGCCAGAAAGCGCTCGAGCTCGGGGCGCAGCAGGGGCCGACGCGCCTCGTCTTCCTCGAACCAACGCCGGACAATCGTGCGGAAGGCGGCTTGAGCGTCGCGCGTCTGGCTCAAGCTCGGGGTAGGCTGGTGCGCCTCTTGCCCGGCACCGCAGCCAGGGCCGGCCAGGCCCAAGCAAACGACAGCGAAGTGAGTGACGGAAGCGCGGAGCATGCAGGTGACCGAAGACGGCGCGGCCTCGAAGGCAGAACCACTGGCACATGGACGGCCAGCCGTCGAGCGTTGGCTATCGTGGTCGGGGCTGGTGCCGCTGCCAGCTTTCCTCGCTCTGCATTTGTTTCGAGAGCTTCAGCTGGCGTTCGGCAACGACGTCAGCAACGTGCTGCGCCCGGCCCCAAGCGCGCTCACCCAAGTCACCTCGTGGTTGCTGGTCTGGTTGCCGCTGGCCGTGCACGCCGGGCTCGGCGTCTTTTTCCTGCTCAGCGGACGGCAGCGGTCGCCCCTGCCCGGTGCCGATGTACCGCCGCTCGCGCGGCTGGCCTCGCGCGCGAGCGGCGCGCTGGCGCTGCTGTTCGTCGCTTACCACGCACGCAACTATCCCGTGGCGGCGTGGCTGGGCGAGGCCGACGCGCGCGACGCTGGGTTTCGCTTGCTGACCGAGCTGTCGAGCACGAACTTCGGCGTACCGGCGTTAGGCGGGGCATACCTGCTCGGCCTGCTGGCAACGGTGACGCACGCTGGCCTAGGTATGCACCGCGCGCTGCTCGCCGAGGGGCTGCTAGGCACCAGTGCTAGGCGCCAAGCGTCCGCGCGCGCCTGCGCGGCTTTCGGGGCATTGCTGTTCGGCGTTGGCGCGGTGGCCGTCATTCGCGTCGCCAGCGGCGTGCTCCTGCGCTAAGGACGCCGGCGATGCCGAAGTGCTACTTCTTGACGTTGTGCGGTGGGTCCAGCTTGGACCAGCACTCGAACAACGTAACCTTGTTCAACGTCGTCGAGCAGGTCAACCTGCTGCCGAACGTCGAGCCGCCGCCCGGCGCGTACCTGCCGCTGGAGGTGCACGCCTATTTCCTGCTCGGCCCGGGCGAGCTTTCGCAGCCGTTCGAAGTGCGGTTTGCGTTGGTCGCGCCGACTGGACTCGAGCTGTTGACCGACGCGACGCCGCACAAGTCGACGACGCCGCGCTACCGCACGCGTTCTCTCGGGCTGCCCGCGCCAGCCGTACCGGGCAACTACCAAGTCTGTGTCGACATCCGCCAACCCGGCATGGCAGATTTCATCCGCGAAACCCTGCACTGGCCGTTGGTCGTTGCGCGTATGGAACCGAAGCCGACGACCGTTCACTAATCACACGGGCAGCCCCACGTCACGGCGCAGCTGAATGTTTGCAGCAGCTCACCCATGGCTTGGCCGGCAGGGCCGCCCCACTGATCGATAGTGCCCTGGCAGTACTCTGGCGAGTAGCACTCGAAGGCTTGGCAACCCGTGCTCTGCATGCAGCTGAAGATCGCCAGGCAGCCAAAGTCCTGCAGGCATTGCACCAGTTGAGGCGCGCACTCTTGGCGCAGACAGTCGCCACACGCGTCTTGGCCCTGCCCGGCATAGCCACCGCCCGAGTAGCTGCCGGCGTAGCCGTAACCGCCGTAGCCCGCGTAGCCGTAGCCGCCATAGCCGTACCCGCCGTAGGGAGCGCCAGCCACGGGATAGCTGCCCGCGTAACCGTAGCCACCGTAGCCACCAGCGGGGTACGGACCCCCGCCACCCGAGGCAGAGCCAGCGGTGTAGATGGTCGTTCCGCCGGCGCCCGCGGTGTTTTGACTGCCGCCGCGATTGAATCGCCCGGCCACCCCGCTCGACCCACCGACCGAGAGGGAACCGCCATCGGCGCCCGTGCCGTAGTCGCCCTCGAGAGCGTTCGTGCGCCCTCCGCAACCCGCGCCGAGCAAGACACCAGCGCCAACCAACGATGAAATGCGGCCCCAACCACTCATGACCCTACCGTACTCCATTCGAAACAGGCCCGCCGCTCGCCTCTGAGTTTTCCTGGCGGTTTTGTGGCAGGGTACGCTCACGAGCGACCATGGATAGCGTCGAAATTTGCGGACTTTCTTGCCGTTGCATCATCGGTATTCGGGCGCGTGAACGGCGCGTTTCCCAGCGCGTGCAGCTCGATCTCGAGCTCTTCGTCGACCTGGAGCGAGCGGGCAAAAGTGGGCGAATTGCACACACCGTCGACTACTCCCGCGCCTCCACCGAAATCATCGCGCTGCTTCAGTTCCGTCGCTACTCGCTGCTCGAGGTCGCGGCCGAAGAGTGCGCGGGCTGGCTCTTCGCAGCCTACCCGGCCGTGCGGGGCGTGACTCTCAGCATCGCCAAGCCGCAAGCCCTGGCGGGCCAAGCCGAGTCGGGCGGGGTGCGTATCGTTCGCAAGCGCCCCGCCGAGGCGACGCGTCAACGCACGCCGTTCGGCTTCGTCGAGGCCCAGCTCGAAACGAGTGAAGCTAGCATCTCGCTGGTGGGACTAGAGGCCGGCGCCACGCTCACACCCGCGTCTCTAGCGGCCGAGCACGCGCTGATTTTGCCGCTCTCGTCTCGGCTCGAAAGCTCACGCCTACTCACTCCACACGAGCCCGTTCAGCTGCGCGCCGACCAGGCCTGCACCAACCGCGACGCCGTAGCGGCCCTGCTGGTGATCTGCGCGCAGCGCAACGGCCTCTCGTAGTTATTGCTTCAAATCGACCTTGGGGCAGGTGTTGAGCTTCGGCGCCTAAGCGTTCAAGAAGAGAAGCCTTTTCTGCCTCAGGTAATCAGATGTGGGGAAAGGCAGGCTATTTTGTTTGGCAGTCCGGCCGACCTTTTGAGATAACGAGCGGGGCAACGAGGGAAGCCGGCTTTCTGCCGGTCCAAGCGTCCAGCCCAGGAACACGCCCATGGCATCCGAAAGCACCGCCCTATCGAGTGATCCCGCCGCGGCCGGCAAGACCGAGCCGCCGTCGCCCCCGGAGCGTTCGAGACGTGGCGAGCGACGAATCCCCAGCGCGCGCGAGACACTGGCAACGCTGCCCGAATTCGAAGCCGACGAGTTCGACTTCGAGCCTCACGATACGATTCCAGCGCCGCCGTGGCTCGAGGACGAGCTCTCTCCTCCGCACAAGACGACGTAGTCGTTACAACGTAGCTATTTCGAGTACGTGGCACTACTTTCGTCGACCTCGAACGTAGGAGTCGACCTTGAATCGTGCATCATTTACGGCGCGTCGTTTCGTGCTCGTCATGTGTCAGCTAACGGTGCTTCTTCTCTGCACTAGCTCTGCCCTCGCGGCTGGGCGAGTCGAGTGGAAGAGCACATCCAACAAAGAGCGCGAGGACAAATCGTGGCGGCTCGATGTCGCCATCTACATGCCCAAGCCTCCCGACGTGCCGCACGTCTCGATGAAGTTCGAGTTCCAACCGACGGCCTACTACGCCCGCGACATGACCGACGGTGACAAGCTGGTCGAGCACACCGTGCCGTTGAGCGATCGCCAGTCGCTGATCGAGAGCGTGGACGTGGGCTTCTTGGACAGCGGCTCGGGTAAAATCGAAGCGCGAACTCGCTTCAGCTTCAAGGTGACCCGTGCCCACGGCTACGAAGCCGGCGAGTACAAGGTGACCATTCGCGACACCCGCAACGGTCAGGTCGTCGGCACCCCCCAGACCCTGAAGTTCCGGGGCGAAAACGAGACCATCGACCGCCGTGCCATGGTCTTCGCGTCCAAGGGCGACAAGAAGAAGGCCGCGGGCGACTCGGGCGGCGACAAACCCAAGGACGAAGGCGAGAAGAAAGCCGACGCCACCGCCGACGAAGCCCCCAAGGCCGAGGCTCCCGGCGCCGAGGACGACAAGCCTGAGGCCGCAGCGACCCAAGACGACAACGCGCCGCCGCCAGTCGAAGGCAAACCAGGCGGCTGCGGCTGCAAAGTCGCGGGTGGCCAACACTCCAGCGCGGCCGGCCTACTCGCGTTGGCCGGGGTAGCCGTGTTGGTTGGCCGTCGGCGTCGCGGTCTTGGTCTGGTTCCCCTGCGCGCTTCGCGTGGAGTGTCGCGCGACGCTATCGGCTGAGGCGCAATCTGCGCTCGGCCTCGCCGAGCTTGCCTCATTGCGCCACACGCGACACGTAGTCTACGAGCCGCGCGGCTCCCTCGTCGAAGACGCGCGGCTCGCTCAGCAGGCTGACGATTGCGAACGGCTCGCTTTCGAAGTCGTAGTACCAGCCGGGCTGTACCAGCACCTGCGCGTCGCGCAGCAAACCCAGCACCAGCTCTTCCTCGCTCTGCACGGCGGGCAGGCGCAGGACCGCACACCAGCCGGCCTCGACGCGCAGCAGCGTTACCGGCGACGCTTGCACGGCGCGCTCCAGCAGCGCGAGGTTCTGGCGACAGCGAGCCGTGATGGCCGCGGTAACCTGCGGGCAAAGCTGCAGCAACTCCGGCAGTGCTTGCTGAATCGGCGTGCCCACGGACAAGAACGTGTCCGCTATCAGCTCGAGCCGCTCGCAGGCTTCACGTCGAGCCCGCTCTGGCCCCGACACGACCGTCCAACCCAGCTTCAGCTGCGGCGAACCGGCGCGCTTGCTGAGGCCGTCGAGCGTGAAGGTCAGGCACGCTTCGCTGGGGCCTAGCCCGACCGGCGCGTTGGGACGGAGCGGAAACTCGGAAAAGACTTGGTCGCTGATCAATGGCCGTCCGAAGGCCGCCAAGGCGTCGCGCTCACCTTCGCGTAAGTAATGCCCGGTCGGGTTGTTGGGCGACACCACCACGACGGCGCGGACGCGCGGCGTCATGGCGCGGGCGACAGAGTCGAGATCGACATGCCACGCGCCGTCGTAAGCCAAGCGATACGGCACGGCTTGCACGGCTTCGAGCTCGGCCAAGTGCTCGAACAGCGGGTAGCTCGGTGCCGGCACCAGCACGGCGTCGCCCGGGTCACACAGCAGCTTGAACAAGAAGGCGTACGCCTCACTGGTACTGGCGCTGAGCATGATGTCCGACGCCGGGGCGCCGGTGACGCGCGCGACGGCTTCGCGGGCGCTGAGTAGCCCGAACGGCTCCGGACGGTAAACGAGCGACCCCGCTTGCGCGCGCTCGAGGACCCTCAACCATTCAGCAGGATACGCGAGGCCCGCGGTCGTCGGGTTGCTACCCGTCAAATCGAAGCGGGGCGAGCCCTGTAGCGCTAGCCGCGCGTGAATGGCGTTCGGTGAGCGATCCCTAGAAGAGCGCCGAGAAAACACGGTGCCAACGTTATAGGATCCGCGTAGGATTCACACGAACCGCCGCGGCTTGTCCCGCGGCGACGGAGGCACACCATGGCGTCGCTCGACACAGAATGGCCGAATTTCGACGGAGTGCCAGAAGAGGACTCGCTGATTTCCGGGCGGCCACGCGGACAAACGCTGGCGCGCTACGTGTGGTGGGATGGCGAGGTGCGCGAGGCCGACTCGCTTTCGGTGCATTACTACGCCAACGCCCTGCACTACGGGACGGCCGTTTTCGAGGGCATTCGCTGCTACCCGACAGCTCGCGGGGCGGCACTGGTGCGCCTGACCGATCACGTAGAGCGGCTGATTTCCTCGGCGCGCCTGTACGGCATGAAGCTGCCGTTCGGCGCCGATGAGCTAGCGCGCGGGGCGCTGGAGGTTACGCGCCGCAACGGCATGCAAAACGGCTACCTGCGCCCACTCGCCTATTTCGGCGCGGGCCCCATCGATTTGCGGCCAAAGAGGGAATGCCCGGTCAGGGTGTTCATCGCCGTGCGCGAGCTGGGAACCTTTTTGGGTGAGGACGCGCTGCGCAATGGCATTCGCGTCACCATCTCCAGCTGGCGCAAGTTCCATCACACCATGCTGCCGACCATGGCCAAGGCCAGCGGGCACTACGCCAACAGCGTGCTGGCCGCTCACGAGGCGATGGATCGCGGCTACGACGACGCCATTTTGCTGAACCAGGACGGCACCGTCGCCAGCGCTACGGGGCAGAACGTCTTCTTCGTGAAGGGCGGTGTTCTGCACACCAACGACGTGACGTCGTCAATCGTGCCAGGCATCACGCGCGACTGCATTTTGGCGATCGCCGAAGAGCAAAACGTACCGATCAAAATCCGCGCTTTCACGCGAGAAGACTTGCTGCGCGCCGATGAAATTTTCATGACCGGCACGGCCGCCGAGGTCACGCCCGTGCGCGAGCTAGACGGCGCCGAGTTCGTGACCGGGAAAAATACGCTGGGCGCGCTGTTTCAACGCGCGTACCTGCGCGCCGTAACCGGCAAAGACGAAAAACGCCTGAACTGGCTCAATTTCGTGAAGTGAAAGGCTGAGCGACGAGGGGCTGCCGACACGCAGCCTGCCTCGCAGAAACTCCCGTAGCGTTACCCGCCCGCGCCAGACGGACTCGAGATTTTTTCACAGGAGATCGGGAGATCGGGAGTCGTGCGAGCCCTGATTTGGGGCGCCGCGATGCGACGACCATTGCGTCGAACCGTTCGGATTCGTGGGACGCCCAAGACAAAACTGGGCAGGGCCGAGGCCTGCCCCACCTCAACTAACGAGGATCGCAGGACGCACTCAGCGAAGCGCGGAGGAAACGACAGACCCAAGCCCAGCCTTGCCTTGCTTGGCTTCGACTAGCTCGGCGCGATAGATGACCTTGCCGTCGTCGGTCGTGATCTCACCCGACACGTCGCGATCTGCGAATTTATTCGAGTGCACGACCGAGAGGGTTGCGGCCGCATCGCCGACCCAAACCTTGTAGGTCTTGGTCTCGCAATCGAGTTCCTCGGCGCCGACCAAACAGGTCTGGTCGTTGGCGGAGACCAAGCCGTCGTTGACGTCAGCGGCGTACACGGTGCGGGCCAGAAGAGCCTCGTACTCGCTCAGCTTGGCCGGCGTCTCGCGCCCAGCGTCGACATGAGCCGCCGAGACGGCCTGACCGCTTTGGATGTCGAAGCGCACGCGCAGTCGCTCGACCTTTTCACCCTGGGTGAGCGAGAAGTCGACGACCCAGGCCGTGTCTTCGCGCGCCGCGACTTCTTCAGTAAGTGTCAGCGGCTCACCCGCAAAGCTGCCGCTGAAGCGATGCACGAACAAGTCACCCACGTCGCGCAGCGGGGCCGACGCCGAGGGTTGAAGCTGCTTGGCCGAAGCCACCGGGGCCGGCGCAACGGGCGGGGCCGACTTGGGCGCGGACTGTTGGAAGAGTCCACACCCGGAGGTGATGAAAACGAGAGCCAGCGCGGCGGGTGCGACGAGCAGCGGACGGGCGGGGTGCATAGACCTCCCTTTCCACAAACGCTCGAAAGCGGCCAAGTTTCGGGCGATGCCGCCGCGACCACCCCCTGACCCCCCAAGCGTGACTAGGATTCCTCTCCGGGCTGCGGCGGCAAAAGCCGGGCTATGCTGAGCGGCTATGTCCGGATCTCTGGACTTGTCGGTTGCAGAGCGGGCGAGCCTGTTCGATGCGCTGCGTCAGGCTGCGGAGCGATCCGGAACTGGGCTCGCCATCACGGACATTTCCGGTGATCAGCCGCGCAACCTCTTCGTCAGCTCCGACCTTGCCCGCATGATGGGCTACGAGCCGCACGAGGCAATGGCCCGCGATCCGTGGTCGATGATCGCCCCGGAAGAGCTGCCGCGCTTGAGGGAGATGGCCAGCAGCCGCGCTAGGGGCGAGAAGCTACCAGGCAGCTTCGAGACCGTGCTGCTGCACCGTTCCGGCGCCCGCATCGCCATCGAGCTGGCCCAGAGCCGCACGCTGCTGGACGGGCACCCCGTCACGGTTACGTTCGTCAACGACATCTCCTCGCGCGCCG
>JAYUYU010000187.1:0-2658 GCA_043752365.1 Myxococcales bacterium
CGAAATTTGCCCCATCCGGCTGTCGTGCAAGCTTCACGAACGACCGAACGCCGAGCATTTCGACATGCACTACGCGCTGGAGGTCGGCATCGTCCTGACGGGTCGCATGGAGCGCTCGTTTCACGGACACCGCCGTAGCTTGGGCGCGGGGCAGGTTTGGTTGTGCAGCGCTTGGGAGCCGCATGGTTGGCAGGTGGTCGAAGGTCCGTGCAGCGTCGTGGTCGCGAGCATTTTCCCCCCAGCGTTGGCCAACAACCGCTTTCCCGAATTGTTGGCGCATGACTGGCACGCCGCCTTCGTTGCGCCGCCCGCGCAGCGTCCGGACGTCGCAAAGCCAACTAGGCCCCTGATCGAGATGTTGGGTCGCGAGCTACAAGCCAGCATCAGCGTTTCCGAGCCGCGCCGACTACTGCTGCAACGAATGCTGGTGTATCAGGTGCTGCTGGAGCTGCCCCAGGTCTCCGCGCGGCCGCCCGCTGAAGCGCCGCAAGAAGAGGCGTGGCATTACTTCAACCGCGCGGTGGAGTTGGTATTTCGCCGACGTTGCTTCGTCAGCGCCGAAGACGCCGCACGGGCCTGCGCGGTCAGCAAGAAGTCCCTCAATGCGGCTTTTCACAAGGCGACTGGCACCTCGTTCTCCAAATTCGCGCTGCGCTACCGGCTGCAAGCGGCGGCCTCGCGGCTTTTGGAAACGCACGACCCAGTCAAGGCGGTTGCCCTCGACTGGGGTTTCACCGACGTGAGCCACTTTCACTTCGCGTTTCGCGTTGCCTACGGCTGCTCGCCAGCCCGCTACCGCGAAGCAAGAGGCACGGTGCATCCAGCGGCGGCCCCAAGAGACTAGGGGGCAAGCGGCAGTCGCCGTCGCATGACGGCCTCACTCGGGAGATGAGCGCGCAACCCGCGCAAGTAGCTGCGCACTTCCTCGGCAAGAGCTGACACGTCGAGCGCTGCCAAAGCGAGCGCGCTGAAGCCCGCCTCCGGGTTCAACGCCACCAGAAGCTACCCAGGCGGGTCACCGAAAAAAAACGCAACATTCGGCGCCTGCGCCGCCCGCATTCGTACAGCCATGAAGTCGCCGTCTCCGCCGTCAGTCCCGTCCGCGCGAGCGCTAGCGGCCGAGCTTGCCGACCGTCGGGAGCGAGACGCGGCGCTCGGGGATGACCAAGCGTTGGTCGCCTACGAGGCCAAATGGCAGAAGAAGCTGTCGCGCTTGCAGCGCACCTACCCAGCACGTTGGCGCGTGGCCGGTCTTTCGAACGACGAGGTCAGGGACTTGCTGACGTTGCGCTTGCTTGAAGCCATCCGGTGCGCCGAGCCCCTACAGCTGAGCCAGCAACGCCCCGGCCGTGAGTGGGGCCTACTGGTCATCCAGGGCGAGCTCCATGCGCTACGTCGAGTCTTCAAGCTCGACGTTGCTCCCGTCGATCTCCGCGAAGCGCCGTTGTCCAGCCGTACGCCGAATCAGGAAGAGGCTTGGCTCGAAAGCGAAGAGCAGCAGGGCTGGGCCTTAGCGCAAGAGCACGCCGAACGCGGCTTGAGCCGTCCGCAACGCCAGTGGCTGGCCGCCTTGAAACTGAGCGCGCGCACAGGCGGCTTCTTCAGTTCGAGCGACGAGCCCAACTTGAGCGCCGCCTCGCGCGTTCTGGGCAAGCACCGCTCGTCGGCGCAGCGCGCCTACCACGAGCTGCAGTCACACTTCGCCTCCGCGCTGGCAGCCATTGAACGGACGGCGCTTTCATGTGAGAACCTAGCGGCGCAGGCCCTGCCTGTGGTGAAGGAGTAGTGCTCATGTCCAGGCTCCGGGTAAATTCATTCTCAATCTCGATTGATGGTTTTGGCGCCGGCCCGGGGCAGGACTTGGCCAACCCCATGGGCGTCGGCGGCATGGCGCTGCACGAGTGGGTGCTTGGCACGAAAACATTCCGGAAAATGGCGGGTGATTTTGCCGGCTCGCTCATCGCCGACCAAGCCGCCGGAACGGGCGTCGACGACGACTTCGCCGCGCGCGGCTTCGAGAACCTCGGGGCCTGGATCATGGGGCGCAACATGTTCGGTCCGGAGCGAGGGCCCTGGTCCGACGACACCTGGAAGGGTTGGTGGGGTGAGAACCCGCCCTACCACGTGCCGGTTTTCATCCTGACGCACCATGCTCGCGCGCCCATCACGATGGCGGGCGGAACGACTTTTCACTTCGTGACCGATGGCATCCACGCCGCGCTCGAGCGCGCAAAGCAAGCGGCCCAGGGCAAGGACGTCCGACTCGGCGGTGGAGCCGCCACCGTTCGCCAATACCTCGGCGCCGGTTTGATCGACGAGTTGCACCTGGCGATTTCACCTGTGCTGCTCGGCCAGGGCGAGCCCCTGTTGGCTGGCATCGACACGGCGAAGCTCGGCTACAAGTGCACCGAGTACGTAACTGCCAAGCGCTCCACGCACGTTGTCCTGACGAAGTAGGCCTGCTGCCGGAGGCCATGTCGTGAACCGCACCATCCACGTCGTCGGCGCTGCGATTGCCCAAGGCGGAAAGTGCCTGGTGACGCAGCGGGGACCCGGCATGAGCCTGGCCGGCAAGTGGGAGTTTCCGGGAGGCAAGGTGGAGCCAGGGGAATCGGCAGCCGTAGCCCTGGCTCGCGAGATCGCGGAAGAGCTGAATCT
>JAYUYU010000188.1:0-2655 GCA_043752365.1 Myxococcales bacterium
CGGGCACGTCTGCGCAGAGCATTGGATGGCGCGGGCTCGCGCCTCAAGTAGCCGTCCTGCTCGGCGCAGGACTTGAGTGTCTTCGTAAGCTGCAGCGCACAGACCCGCGTCCTTTGCCACCGCCACCGACGAGGTGAGTGCCAGAGCGACACCGATGGTGAAAGTCCTACGGAAAAGCGGACGCACGTGAAGTAAGAAGCCTCGCAGAGTCAGTCTGGGAAGCAAGACTTCTTCGGAATGCGCACACCACCCTCGCCGATAATGAAGGGGAAGTCGCAGCCAGCATCGGCCCTGGCGCGGGGCCGTCCGACCTGTGAGGCACGCGCCGCCGGCGCACGCCCCGAAGGCCTTTTCGCAGTGGACGGAGCGACCGCGGACGGCAATGCACTCGCTACTGAGCCCGGCGTCACCGCAGGTGGTAGCTCGCTTGCTTCAATTACAGAGGGTGCCGGGCTGGCGGCGAGAGGTGGACTCGGCTGGTCCGCGGGCCGTTTGCTCGCCGAGCGCGGCCAGAGCCAGATCGAGCCCATAGTGCTCAGTGCCCCCGCCGCGACGAGCAGCCACGCCTTCCAACCTGGGCGCCAGCGGTGCTGACGGGCGTGCGGACTAGCCGAATCGACGCTTGGCAGCTGGACTGCGCTTGCGGCGGCGATGCTCGGCCCCACCTGCCCTAGCACGTCGACCTCGGTGCGATCGGTATCCGAATCGGACACGGCGCGTAGATGTGCCGGCTCTGCCGTCGCTGCGACGCCGCTAGCGGTTGAAAGCCGCGCGACCAGGGCCCTGCGGCGCTCGAGCTCCGGAGCCGCCCAGTGATTGACCGTGCGAGCGACTTCGGTAACTGGCGCAGGAGGGAGAATGCGTTGAAGCTCCTCGGCGAGCGCGAGCGCGGTCGCGGGGCGTTGCTCGGGATCCCGGCTAAGCGCGCGCAGAACGAGGTCGTCGAGCGCTGGCGAAAGACCGGGGGCGATGCTGCTTGGTGGGGGTATCGCCGCGTGTAGAACGGCATCGAGTACACCCGCCAGGTCCTCGGCATCGAAGAGACGTCGGCCCGTCAGGCACTCCCAGAGCACCACGCCTGCGGCAAACAGATCGACCCTTCGACCGAGCGGAGCGCGCCTAATCTGCTCTGGTGACAAATAGCGGAGCTTGCCTCGCACGGCGACGCCGGTCGTCTCTTGCACGCGACCCTGCGCTTTGGCGATGCCAAAGTCGAGGACGCGCGTCACGCCATCGACGCCGACAATCAGGTTCTGGGGCGACACGTCACGGTGGATGACGTTGACAGGCTCGCCGTCATCGTCTCTTACCTCGTGCGCGGCGTGCAACCCATGGAGCGCTCCGACGATGATCGCGCTCAACACGGGGGGATCCAAGCGCCGGCCAGCGCTGGCGAACGCCTCCGAAAGCTTCGCTAAAGTTTCGCCCGCCACGTACTCGAGCACGAGCAGTATTTGGTCGTCGTGCTCGACGACATCGAGCGTGCTAACCACGTTCGGGTGGCTGATTCGGTAGGCAAGCCGGGCTTCGTCCAGAAACATGCGGCGCGCCGTAGGGTCGCGCGCGACATGCGCATGCATGCGTTTGATCGCCACGATCCGCGAGATGCCGCGTGGGCCGAGCACGCGCCCCAGATGCACGGTTGCCATGCCGCCGGCCGCTACCTCGTCACCGATGTGGTACCGGCCCAGTTGGCTACCGCCCGCCTGACGAGCTGGTTCGCTCACGTATCACTAGCTCCGAAGCGGCGGGACATGCAGAACTTGTCCAGCTTGTGAATCAGCGCCCGGCGCGAGATGCCCAAGCGGCGTGCAGCGCGGGTTTGGTTGCCGACCTCCGCCGTCATGGCTGACGCGAGCTCTTGGCGCTCTAGCTCGTCGAGGCGTTCTGGTAGTGGCGCGTCAGTACCTGACTTGCGGACCTGAAGCTCTGGCTGCTGCTCCGTCAAGGGGCGTGACGGGAGGTGGCGCTCGGATACCACGCCTGCCTCAGCAACTACGAAGGCATGCTCCATCGCGTTTCTCAGCTCGCGAACGTTGCCCGGCCAGTCATGGCGAGACAGCGCTCGACGCGCGCTGTCGTCGAGCCGCAGGTTGGCCTGACCTGCGGCGCTCGCGATGCCCTTCATGAAAAGCTCAGCCAGTAGCAGGGTCTCGCGCGGACGTTCGCGTAGCGGGGGGATCTGCAACTTGAAAGCCGCTAGACGGAACAGCAAGTCCTCCCGAAACGCACCGCTTTTCACGCGCGCTGCAAGGCTCGCGTGCGTAGCGCAAACGATACGCGTATCAACCGGAACGGGCTGCGTGCCCCCAACCCGGACAATCGTCGATTTCTCTACAGCGATCAGGAGCTTGGCCTGCACCGCCAACGACAGCTCGGCGATCTCATCCAGAAAAAGCGTGCCGCCCGACGCTGCCTCGAAGTATCCGACCTTGCGCCTGTCCGCGCCCGTGAATGACCCCCGCTCGTGGCCAAACAACTCGGACTCGGCCAAGGACTCGGGAAGACCCGCGCAGTTGACGTGAACGAACGGGCCGCGCGCTCTTGGACCCATCTGGTGAAGGTGTTCCGCCACCACCTGTTTTCCGACGCCTGATTCGCCTTCGATGAGTACAGTCGTCCTCAGCGGAGCGAGGCGCTGAATTAGAGCAAACA
>JAYUYU010000189.1:0-6898 GCA_043752365.1 Myxococcales bacterium
ACCAACACGTCGCCAGCGCTGCCCGGAGTCTCGTCGTCGCCGATAGTTTTCGTGTTGCCGTAGCCCAGGCGGCCAACGGTGCCCAGGCCCCAGCAGCGCACGGCGCCGGAGTCGAGCACGGCACAGGTGTGGAATTGACCCGCGCTGAGTCGAATGGCGACGCCGCCAAGCGGGACGTCCCCGGCACTGGCGGGAGTCTCGTCGTCGCCGATGGATTTCGTGTTGCCGTAGCCGAGCTGACCCTTTCCTGCGGAGCCCCAGCAGCGCACGCCGCCGGTGTCCAGCAGTGCGCAGGTGTGCCCCTCGCCGGCGACAACCGCGGTTGCGACGCCACCCAAGTCGACGTCGCCCGCGAGCTTGGGAGCCTCGTCGTCACCCAAGGTCGTGATGCCCGGATAGCCCAGCTGGCCCGAAGTGGCGGCACCCCAGCAGCGCACTCGGCCCGTGTTGGTGAGCGCGCAGGTGTGATCGCCCCCGGCAGCGAGCGCGACCAACTTGGGGCTGAGCTTGCAGTCCAGGCCGTTGCCCGTGTAGCCAGGCTTACAAGTGCAGGCGAAGCCGGTGAAGGTGTTGGAGCACCACGCGTGCTGCGAGCAGTAGGTCGCGCCGTCGACGCAGGCGTCCAGCTGCTTCATGGTCGGTGGGCCGCCAGCGGGGGTTTCGTCGTCCCCAACGCTGGCTTTGCTGCCGGTGCCGAGCTGGCCGAAGGTGCCGTCACCCCAGCAGCGCAGGGAGCCGTCTACGAGCAGCGCGCAGGTGTGGGCGAGGCCCGTGTGCACGCTGACCGCGAGCTCGCCGACGTCGACGTCGCCTGCCGAGGCGGGCGTCTCGTCGTCGCCGATGTTGTCCAGGTTGGCGTAGCCCAAGCGTCCGTCGAGGGCGTAGCCCCAGCAGCGCACGTTGCCAGCCGTCAGCACCGCGCAGGTGTGATGGAGACCCGCCGCGATCCGCGTCGCCCTACCGCCGAGGTCCACGTCGCCGGCCGAAGCCGGTGTCTCGTCGTCTCCGATGGTTTCGGTCGAGACGTAGCCTAGCTCGCCGAGGCCGCCGTAGCCCCAGCAGCGGACGGCGCCAGTGTCGAGACGTGCGCAGTTGTGGTACCAGCCCGCCGTGAGCTCGAGCGCCACGCCGCCGAGCGCCACGTCGCCGACCTCCGCGGGCTCCTCGTCGTCGCCCACGTCCGAGGCGCTGCCATTGCCCAACGTTCCAAGCTCACCGCGGCCCCAGCAGCGCACCGCGCCGTTCAGCAGCAGCGCGCACGTATGGTCACGGCCGGCGACGATGTCCTTCACTGCAGCGCCCACGTCCACGTCGCCGATCTCGGCGGGGCTGTCTTCGCTGCCGACGCTGAGGTGATTGCCGTAGCCCAGCTGCCCGTGGATGCCCAGGCCCCAGCAGCGCACCGCTCCAGTGTCCAGCAGGGCGCAGGTGTGCTCACCGCCTGCTGCAAGCTTCACCACACGACCGCCCACGTCTACGTTGCTGCCGGCGCTGGGTGTTTCGTCATCGCCGATGTTCTCGGTGGAGAGCGTGCCTAGCTGGCCGTAAACGTTGCGGCCCCAGCAGCGAACGCCGCCGTCCGCGAGCAAGGCGCAGGTGTGTGAGATGCCGACGGAGAGCTCGGTTACGGGAGCTCCCACGTCGACGACGCCCGCGCTCTCCGCGAGCTCGTTATCGCCGACGTGCTGGGTGTGCGCGTAGCCAAGCTGACCGAAGTCGTTGCGACCCCAGCAGCGAACGCCGCCATGATCCAGCAAGGCGCAGGTGTGTGAGCCGCGCGTGTCGACTTCGGCGATGACCGGCACTGGTCCGGGTCCACCACCACCCGTGTTACCGCTGCCACCGGAGCTGCTGCTGCCGCCCGTGCTGCCGCTGCCGCCCGTGCTGCCGCTGCCGCCCGTGCTGCCGCTACCGCCCGTGCTGCCGCTACCGCCCGTGCTGCTGCTGCCGCCCGTGCTGCCGCCCGTGCTACCACCCGTGCTGCTGCTGCCGCCCGTGCTGCCGCTACCGCCTGTGCTGCCGCTACCGCCTGTGCTGCCGCTGCCGCCGGTGCTGCCGCTGCCGCCGGTGCTGCTGCTGCCGCTGCTCCCGGATGAACCGCCTGCACCACCCCCTCCACTGGTGGAACCCCCGGCAGCGACGCCGCCCATACCCGTGCCGCTGCCGCCGGTGCCGCTGCCGCTGCCGCCGGTGCCGCCACCGCCGCCAAGGCCGCTGCACGAATAGCCGCCTCGCGTATTGTTGCACGCGGCGTTGGCGCCGCAGATCGACGGCGTCTGCACGCACTCGTCGATGTCTTCACAGATGAAGCCGCCCCCCTCGAAGCCGGGGTTGCAGGTGCAGCGATAACTGCCGACCACGTTGGCGCAAGTTGCGTCGTCGCTGCAGCGATCTTTGCCCTGAGCGCATTCGTCGACGTCGGCGCAGTCTGCCCCATTGTAGGCATAGCCGGCCTTGCAGGTGCAGGCGAAGCTACCGGCGTAGTTGACGCAGGTGGCGGAGGGGCCACATGCCCCTGGCAAGTCTTGGCACTCGTCGAGGTCGATGCAGACCCGACCGTTGCCGGTGTAGCCCGCTTCGCAGGTGCATTCGAAGCTGCCTTCGGTGTCGGTGCAGGTAGCGCGGTCGCTACAGTCGTGCGTCCCTTCGCTGCATTCGTTCACATTTTGGCAGATGAACCCGTCGCCTGCGTAGCCGGGCAGGCATTCGCAGGCGAAGTTGCCCCAGGTGTTGCGACACGTGGCGTGCTCACTGCAGCCTGCCAGCCCCTGGGCGCACTCGTCGACGTCGACGCAAGTTTGACCGTCGCCCACGAAGCCGTCTTGGCACTGGCAGAGGTAGGCGCCCGGCGTGTTGATGCACACCGCGTTGGCGCCGCAGTTGGCGCCCGCCAAGCACTCGTTTACGTCGCGGCACTCGGCGCCGTCGGGCTCCCAGCCCGGCGCACACTCGCACCGGTAGCCGCCGTCGGTGTTGACACACGCGGAGTCAGCGCCGCAGTCATTCGGTCTGGCGCACTCGTCAATGTCGCGACAGTCTTTGCCGACGCTTTCGTAGCCAGCTCCGCACACGCAATCGTAGCCGCCGGACCGATCGCGACAGGTGCCGTGCGCGTCACAGGGCGCCACCAGCGCGGCGCACTCGTCTAGATCGAAGCAAACGTAGCCGTCGCCGGCGAAGCCGTCGTGGCATTCACAGCGGTAGCTGCCGCTCAGGTTGGTGCATTCGGCGTTGGCGTCGCACGGGTTGAGTCCGGGGGCGCAGAGATCCGGGCCGGGGCAGCTCTCGCCCTGGGGGCAGCGACATTTGTAGTACCCGGGGGTGTTCTCGCAGCTGGCGTTGGGGTTGCACTTTGCCGCACCGCTCTCGCACTCATCGTCGTCCTTGCAGGTCTTGCCGTCGCCCTTCAGACCCGCTCGGCAGGTGCAGGTGTAACCGTTGGGAGTGTTCTGGCAAGCGGCGTTGGTGTCGCACGGGCTCGGGTCGTTCAGGCACTCGTTGATCTCTTCGCAGAGAAAACCGTCGCCGCGGTACCCTGGATCGCACATGCACACGTGGCGGAGGCCCGCGGGGCGGCACTTCGCGTTCGCGCCGCAGCTGAGCCGTGTGGGGTCACAACCCGCGCCGGTCTCGATCAACGCGCCCAGATCGAGCCGCCCGCCCGTGGCGACCCGCCCCGTCAACGCCACGGCGGGCGTGACGCTCGCGAACAGAGCCTGACGTATGTCTTGCCGAGTCGCCAACGGGGTGGCGGACCACAGCAGCGCGAGCGCGCCAGCAACGTGCGGCGACGCCATCGACGTGCCGCTCTTGCTGTCGTACCCACCGCCCGGCACCGTGCTCTGAATGTCGACGCCGGGCGCGCCCAAGTCGACGCTGACCTTGCCCCAGTTGGAGAAAGACGCCAGACCGTCGGCTCGGTCCGTAGCCGCCACGGCCACGATGTTGTCGAGGTCGTAGGAGGCCGGAAGGCAGGGGCGGGCGTCGTTGTCGTTGCTGCTATTGCCGGCAGCTGCAACGAACACCCCTCCGGCGTCGCCCAGCGCGCGCAGCGCATCGCGCTCGTACGCCAGCGGAGCATAGAAGCCGCCCAGGCTCGCGTTCGTGACCTTGGCGCGCATCCGCGCCGCGTACAAGATGGCGTTAACCGTGTGGTTGCTCTGGCAGCCCCAAGGCGAGCACACTTTCAGCGGCAGCAGGCTCACGTTCCAGTTGACACCCGCGACACCGAGCGCGTTGTTGCCGAGTGCGCCGATGGTTCCCGCCACGTGAGTGCCGTGCCCGACCAGGTCGTCAGGCGTGGCGTCGGCTGCCACGAAGTCCCAGCCCGCCACGTCGTCTACGAAGCCGTTGCGATCGTCATCGAAGCCGTTGTCGGGGACTTCGCCAGCATTGCGCCACAGGTTTTGCCTCAGATCGGCGTGCGCTGAGTCGAAGCCCGTGTCGATGATGGCGACCAGGATCTCGCGCGAGCCGGTTGCGCGCTCCCAGGCCTGAGCGGCGTGGATCTGGGGCATGGCCCACAGCGAGCTGAAGAGCGGATCGTTGGCAGTGGCTTCGAAGGGGACCACGACGACAGGCTCCGCCGACGCGGCCAGCCCCGTGCTCTGCAAGCGCTCGGCTGCCTCTTCGAGCGCGATGCTGACCGGTAGCTCTATGGTCTCGTAGCCCAGCTCGGCGAAGAGCAAATCGGTACGCGGCAGCGTGCGGGCTCCGAGGGCGGCGAGCGCGGCGTCGAGCGTCTCGGGGGTGACGCCGGCAGCCCGCTTGATGATCAGCTGGTGCGCGAGCGCGGTCTCTCCGCCCCGCAGGGTCACGGTGTCGGGCGCGCCGGGCGTCGGCGACGGATCGGAGCTGCTGCCCGCGGCCCCCGCACTTGCGCCGACCGACTCACCAGCGTTGCTGGTCGAATCACCCGCGCTCGTTCCGCCCACACCGGGAGGACCGTTCACGTCGTCGAACGCTGTTGGCGCCCCGCCGCTCCACGTCGCCCCGCCGCTCCACGTCCCAACTTCGTCCCCGGAGCTTGCCGCGGAACAGCCGAGGACCGCCAGCAGCCCAAGAATCGCGCACGCCGCCTGCTCTAGCCCGCCAGTTAGCCGCCGTTTTCCACGCATTTCCAGGACCTCCGGAGAGACGCCTGGCGGTTCCGGGTCTTTCGGTAGCCCTTCAAGCCGTGGGCAAAATTGCCTTTAGGCCAATGGCTTTGCGTCCGCACCTTTCGAATGCGTATGCCGTTTCGAGACCGCCTGGGTTCGAATGGCGTAGAACGGACGTTGCGGGTTAAGCTTTAGCCTTCGCACGAAATCGTCGTTCCTTGGTGGCGGTGGCGCGTAGGAAGCGCGATAATTCAGCTTGATTCCGATTTAGCCATGTCGATTCTGCGCGGGATGTACAGCGGCGTGTCTGGACTGCGTTCCGAAGGCGAAGCGCTTTCGGTCGTGGCCGACAACGTTGCCAACGCGGGCACTGCCGGCTTCAAGCAACAGCGCGCGCTCTTCGAGGACGCGCTCGGCCATTCCATGACTCAAGATGGGGCTGGGGCGGGCGTGCGTGTCGGCAGCGTTGAGCAAGCCTTCACGCAGGGCACACTCGCCCACACCGGCGTCTCGGGGGATCTGGCGTTGACGGGGGAGGGCTTCTTCATGCTCTCGGGCAACCAAGGCGGGTTGAGCGGCCACTTCTACGCTCGTAGCGGGGCCTTCCACCTGAACGCCGACGGGCAGCTGGTCAATCAAGTCGGGCTAGAGGTGCAAGGCTACGCGGCCGCGCCGCGTGGCGCGTTTGCCGCGGGCACCTCCACTGTGCGGCTCCCCACAGCCGCGCTGCCGGCGCAGCCGACGAGCAGTATCCAGATCACGGCGAACTTGGACGCGAGCGCGCAACCGCCCAGTGCGCCGTGGGATCCACAGACCCCAGAGCTCACCAGCAACTTCGCGACTTCGCTCAGGGTCTACGACTCTCTCGGCAACGCTCACGATCTCGCGATTTGCTTTCGCACTGCGGCGCCGGGTCTCGTCTCTTGGTACGCCTTGGCAGAAGGCGGTGACTTGAATGGGGGCACCGCTGGGCAGAATGTCGTCTTGGGTGAAGGCGCTCTGCTGTTCGACACGAACGGTGCCCTTCAATCGTCGCTCACTGTCACGCCTACCAGCGCAGACTTCGTGGGCGCTACCCCGGGGCAAGCCATCGATCTCGTCCTGGGCACGAGCCTCGCCGCAAGCGGCAGCGGGCTGGACGGTGTGACGCAGTTTGCGTCGCCGTTCAACGTCTCCGCTCTGTCGCAGGACGGCTACACCTCCGGCAGCCCGTCCGGGTTCGTGGTGAATGCGCAGGGTGTCGTAAGTGGGCTCTACACGAACGGTGAGCTCGTGCCGGTGGCCCAGCTGGCCGTGGCGACGTTTCGAGCGAAAGATGGCTTGGGACGCGCTGGTGCCGGCGTGTGGATAGCCACGCGCGAGAGCGGCTCGGCGGCGCTCGGCACCGCCGGCACCGGTCGGGGCGGCGTCTCGCAGGGTGCGCTCGAACAGAGCAACGTCGACTTGGCCGAGCAGTTCGTTGGCCTCATTGGTCATCAGCGCGCCTTCCAGGCAAACAGCAAGGTCATCTCCACCGCAGACGACATGTTGGCCGAGCTCGTCGCGCTTAAGCGTTGAGCGGCGCCGGCGCCCGCACGACGTCGACTGTCGCCTGACGCTCGGCTTCCGCAAAGATGGCGCGGACTGGCGTGTGCTCCACGAGCACCATTCGATGCCGTGCTCGCGTTTCCTGCCATCCACGTGCTGGGCGAAGCCGCCTATCGGCTCCTCGCGGGTAGGGCCGGTGGAGCCTGGCTCTATCCGCCGATGAACGCGCAGCAAGTCCCGGGTTGGTCGTACAAACCGAGAGAGCCACCGCA